>JBEBGB010000317.1:0-5808 GCA_040081675.1 Vicinamibacterales bacterium | reverse complement strand
TTGAAACGCGTCGTGGTGGCACGAAACTGCCAGCACTGAGCACTGTCGTAGTCAATGAGAGCAGTCTTCGGCCACAGGCGGATCACTCGTTGCTCAGGTGGTGCTGGTCGCCACCAATGATCAGCTTGCGTCCGGCGTCACATGCTTACGCATCAGGCTGTACTTCCTGTTGTGCCGCGCGTGTCCGCGCTGTTGTGCTGCCCGAGTGAGCGGAAGTTCTTGTAGGCTATCCGCCATGTCTCCGACACGCCGCGACTTCATCCGAACCACGGCAGCCGCCGCGGCGACCGTTGCCGCCTGCGGGCCACGAGGGCTCACGCTCGGCGCGCAGACACTGCCGGCTCTCGCCGCGGACGCGGCCGCGCTCGATCTCGCCACGCTCGCCCTCGACGCCGCACGACGCGCAGGTGCGTCGTACGCCGACGTGCGAGTCGGTCGTTATCGCCGGCAGTACATCGGCACCCGTGAGCGCCAGGTGGCCGGTGTCAGCGATCAGGAATCGTACGGTCTTGGCGTCCGCACATTGGTCGACGGCAGTTGGGGCTTCGCGGCAACCAGTGCGATGACTCGCGAGGCGGTGCAACGGGCCGCCGCAGACGCCGCGTCGATGTCGCGGGCCGCGCGCATCGTGCGCCGACATCGTGTGGAGCTTGCTCCGGTCAAACCGGTCACAGGCACCTGGATCACACCAGTCCGCCGCGACCCGATCGATGTGCCGCTCGAAGAAAAGGTCGCGCTGCTGCTGGCCGCCAACGAGGCTGCGCTGAAGGTGCCGTCGGTACGATTCGCGGCCTCGTCGCTCGAGCTCCTTCGTGAAATCAAGACGCTCGTGACGTCAGAAGGGACCAACGTCACTCAGACGATGATCCGCGTTGGTCCGGGCTTCCAGGCCACGGCGATTGGCGAGAACGGCGACTTCCAGTCGTACGCTCCCGAACTGGCCCCGCGTGGCAGCGGCTGGGAGTACATCGAATCGCTCGACATGCCTGGCAACGCTGGTCGCTGGGCGTCGCTCGCCGCCGAGAAGGTGAAGGCAACGAGTGTCGACGCCGGCCAGTACGATCTGATCCTCGATCCAACGAACCTCTGGCTGACCATTCACGAATCGCTCGGCCACTCGACCGAGCTCGATCGGGCGATTGGTGAAGAAGCCAACTACGCCGGGACGAGCTTCGTCGCACCGCCCGAGAAGGTGCTGGGACAGCTCAAATTCGGACCGGCGTTCATGAACGTCCGCGCGGACCGTACACAAGAGGGTTCGCTCTCACGAGTCGCGTGGGATGACGAAGGCGTTCCTGCGGACGACTGGCTGATCGTCGAGAAGGGGGTCTTCAAGGATTACCAGACGATTCGAGAGCAAGCTGGCCGCATCCAGAAGCTGACTGGCGTCTCCCGCTCACACGGGTGCTCGTACGCCGAGTCATGGAACCGCGTGCAGTTCCAGCGTATGCCGAACATCTCGCTCATGCCGGGTGAACGCGCTCTCTCTCTCGACGACATCGTCGCGGCGACCGAGCGGGGGATCGTGATCAAGGACAGCGGCTCGTGGTCGATCGACCATCAGCGCTTCAACTTCCAGTTCTCTGGGCAGGCGTTCTACGAAGTGCGTGGCGGCAAGATTGTCGGGATGCTGAGAGACGTCGCTTATCAGAGCAGCACGCCGGTGTTCTGGAACTCGATGGACATGATTGGCGGCCCTTCGTCGTACTGGCTCGGCGGCGCGTTCAACGACGGCAAGGGCGAGCCGGCGCAGATCAACTCCGTCAGTCACGGATGCGTTCCCGCCAGGTTCAAGAACGTCACGATCCTCAACACGAGGCGGACATCGTGATCGGTCAAGGCGCGGCGTCGAACAGCGGACCGGGGCTGTTGACCGAACAGCAGGCACGACAGCTTGCCGATCGCGTGCTGGCCATGGCCACCTCTGTCGATCAGGCGCGCGTCACGATCAGGAGCGAGTGGACCGGGAACACGCGGTTTGCGGACTCGAGCATCACCACATCAGGCGGCGTGAACGAGACCACGATCACCGTCTACGTGACGGTGGGACAACGACGGGCGTCGGCGTCCACGAACGTCCTGGAAGACGCGGCACTGAAGCGGACGGTGGACCTGGCCGCCACCCTGGCGAAGCTGTCGCCCGAAGATCCGGAGTTGATGCCGGAACTGGAAGCACAGTCCTACCGCCCAACCGCCGCGTATGTGCAACGCACCGCGATGCTGGATCCCGAGGTCCGCGGTGGAGCTATCAGTCGTGCGATCGAGTCGGCGTCAGCGGCCGGCCGAGCGGCGGGATCGATCTTCACGGCAGGATACCTCGAGGGCAACGCACGATCGGTTGCCGTCGCAACCAGCCGCGGACTGTTCGCCTACCACCGTTCCACCGACAGCGATTTCTCCGTCACGGCGCGCACACCTGATGGCACCGGCAGCGGCTTTGCCGCAGGCGGGGCGCGCGACTGGGGCCAGGTCGATCCGGCGTCGATTGGTCGGATCGCGGCGCAGAAAGCCGTGGCCAGCCGAAATCCGCAGACGATCGAACCTGGTCTGTACACGGCCGTCCTCGAACCGCTGGCCGTCACCGACCTCGTGCCCTTGCTCGGCGGTGCCCTCAACGCGCGCACGGCAAACGAGGGACGCTCTGCCTTCTCGAAGGCCGGCGGCGGCACACGCATTGGCGAGAAAGTGATGGACGAGCGAGTCACGATCTATTCGGATCCCGCCGATCCTCAGCTGCTCGGCCAACCCTTCGATGGTGACGGTCTGCCGCTCGGGCGCACCGTCTGGGTGGAGAACGGCGTTCTGCGCAACCTCGCCTACTCGCGATTCTGGGCACAGAAGCAAGGAAAGCAGCCAACAGGTGGAGCACTTGCCGGCGGATTCGCGCTCACGGGTGGCACCAAGAGCACCGAGGAGATCATCGCCGGCTGCACGCGCGGCATCCTCATCACGCATTTCTTCTACATCCGCTCACTCGATCCGCGCACGGTGCTGCAGACAGGGCTGACACGCGACGGCACGTTCCTCATCGAGAACGGCAAGATCACACGTGCACTCAAGAACTTCCGTTGGAACGAGAGTCCGCTGCTGATGCTGAACCGACTCGAAGACATTGGTCGTCCCGTGCTGACAACATCAGGACGCCTGATGCCGGCCTTGCGTGTGCGGGAGTTCAATTTCTCCTCGCTATCAGAGGCGGTCTGACGCCCGCCTTCGGCACGCTGCGGAGGCGGCGCAGTCGCGTAACATGAGGTCCGTGGCGATCAGAGCGTCTTCAATGGAACGTACGATTGCGCGCGTCGCCGCGAGCCGGCGCGAGATCCAGGCGGCCTATCTGTTCGGCTCGAGAGCGACCGGCAAGTCGCGTCCCAATAGCGACGTCGATATCGCCGTCCTTGTGAATCCTGACGCGCTGAAGAGCGCGGCACTCGACTATCGACTCGAGTTGATGGCCGACTTCGGCGCCGCTCTCCACCGCGCGGACATCGATCTCGTCGTCTTGAACCACGCGTCGCCCCTGCTGGCGCACCGCGTGCTGTCGGGCGGTGTGCTGGCCTTCGAGCGATCGCGCGTGGCGAGAGTCAGGTTTCAGGTCCGCACTGCAGCTATGTACGCGGACGCCGTGCCGATGTACGAAACGCACATCAGGTATCTCAAGCAGCGAGCCGGTCGGACGCGCGTCAATGGTTGATCGCTACACGGTCACGGCTCGTATCGGGAAGATCCGCCAGTACGTCGCGTTGCTCGAGCGGATTCGAGGCATGGCGACCGAGGCTGCGTTCGTCAAAGATCCGTTGATCTACGGGAATGCCGAGCGCTATCTGCAGTTGGCGATTCAAGCGGTTCTCGACATCAGCAATCACCTTGTCGCAGACATGGGCGTGAACCTGCCCGCCGACAACAAAGGGTTATTCGATGCGTTGGCCGCGAGGCGCGTGTTGTCCGCGCCGCTGGCGAAGCGACTGACGTCGATGGCCGGATTCCGCAACATTCTCGTACACGAATATCTCGAGATCGACCGGCACATGGTGTACCGCGTGTTGAAGGATGACTTGCGCGACTTCGAGCGGTTCGTGAAAGCCGTCAGTAAGCTGCTGTAGTCACCGCCGCTGTCAATCTCTTCCGGCGCTCTGCACAGCTCCCGAAGTCAACCACTCCCCTGCTACGCCAGGTCGACTTCTTCGATCTTCCAGTACACCTCCCAGGTGTCGGCGTCCGGGTTCTCATAGTTCACATCGAAGCCGTCAGCGATGGCACGTCGACGCTGGCGCATGCGTTCCAGGCGAGCGGTCTTGAGGTCCCGGTAAGCGCCGATAACCGAGGTGTCGATATATCCGTAGTGGTTCCGGTCTTCGCGAAGCAACAGATGGACCCTCATCGCGGTTCCTCCGAATCTACAGCTGACCCAATCACGGACACACCCAGCGCCTTCAAGTATGCGAACGTGCCGTCGTAAAACTCTGGAAGCCTCGTCGAGTCGCACGGATCGCCCGTCGGCACGTAGATCACCATGCCTTGACGGGCGCGAGTCAGAAGGACCCGGTAGGCATTCTTGAGATAGTCGCGGTTCTCAGGCTTTTTGACCTGATCCCAGCGGGTGGACTTGAACCTGTGGAAGGTCCAGCCAGGATGCACGAACCTGAGATCCGCGTCCCACGCGAGGCAGACCCAGTCCAGCTCAAGGCCCTGGACCTGGAACTCCGTCGCGGCATCCTCAAGATAATTGCTCGACCTCACGTCGTCACTATCGTTCAGGAACCAGTGAATCGGGTCTACTTCATAGCGAATATCGATGGCCTCGGGCTTCAGCCGCCTGGCCTTCGACGAGGCGACGAGACCGTAGCGCTCTGTTCCTCGCGCATGACGACGCACCCATTGTCTCGCCTCGGAGATGTTCCTCGTCATCGCAACCGGATAGCGGCCGTGGAACTGATCCAGCAGGTTGCTGGCTCCCTTCGAATCGTGGTCGAGCAGCGCTTTCACGAACCCAGAAACGTGTTCGGCACGAAACGAGCGCATGGAAACGGCGAGGTGCAGACTCGGATCCGTCCGTACGTCAACGACCTTGCCGAGACTCTGAATGGCATCTCCAGCGGCGTACTCGCTGTCAGACAGGTTGGGAGAGATGTACGCCAACCAGCCATTGAAACGGCTCTCAACCGCATCGAGCCAAGCGGCGATCCCGGCCTCACCACGATTGATTTCCTGCCCGCCGCCAACGAGGCACACAACGACAGCCCAGTCTTCGTGCCGATCCAGATAGGAAAGGAGAAATTCGGGCTCGGACTGCGTGAAGCCAGGTCGGCTCTTCTTGCGTTTCATGAAGTCGCTCGTCATCTCCCGATTCCATGCGCGTTGGGCTTCGTCGAAAATGACGACGTGGTCAGCCGGCGCGGTCTCGTCTCGAAGGCCCGCATCTCTGAAGTGGTGAACATTCTGGATGAATGCCTTCACCTTCTGATGAACCACGCCCTTCCGAATGCGTCGACCTGACATCGCGAGCCTGCGCACCTCGTCGACGGTCAGCGCCTCACTGAGCACCTTGACGAGGGGACCGTTGCCCGAGAGATAGACCGCGTGCGTCGGCGTGTCGCCGCTCTTTCGCGTCGCAATGTCCAAACCGACCAGCGTCTTCCCTGCGCCAGGAACGCCCGTTACAAAGACGATGGCCTTGGTCCCATTGCGCCGGGCCTCTTCAATGACGACCTCGACCCGCTTCGACGTCCGGCCAAGGTTCTGTGTCTCTGCGTCGTTTCTCGCGATCGCATCTACTGAGTGATGTGCATAGAGTGCGCGCGCGGCTTCGAC
>JBEBGB010000030.1:0-20526 GCA_040081675.1 Vicinamibacterales bacterium | reverse complement strand
TGCAATTCTAGGTATAGCCGCCATGCTCGAGGCTCAAAGCCCAATGGGAAATCGTTGAGCCCTGGGCGGTGGGCCTTCGGCCTTGCGCGCTGATGGATCGTCTGTGGTCGCCATGGCGGCTCGAGTACGTGACCAGCGCTAAGCCGACAACGGAGTGTGTCTTCTGCGGCGCGCTCCGTCTTCCCGATCCGGCTTCCCTCATCGTGTTCGAAGGGGAAGTCTGCTACGTCATCCTCAACCTCTACCCGTACAACAACGGTCACCTGATGGTGGTGCCGTATCGGCACACAGCCACGCTGGCGTCTCTGACGCCGGAGGAACTGCACGAGCTTGCGGTGTTGACTCAGCGCTCGGAAGCGGCGCTGGTCGAGACGTACCAGCCGCACGGCATCAACGTCGGCATGAACCTGGGGAAGCCCGCCGGCGCCGGCGTGCTGGATCACCTGCACCTGCACCTCGTCCCTCGGTGGAACGGCGACACGAACTTCATGACCGTCGTCGGCGAGACACGCGTCCTGCCCGAAAATCTTGCGGCGAGCGCCGCCCGCCTTCGGCCGGTTTTTCAGCGGCTCGCCGGCTGAGCCTTCAGCCGCTGGTGCCGTTGTTGACAAGTCGGTCTGGCGCTTGTACAAGGTCGGTAGTCGATCGCGACCGTGGCGCAGGGATGGATCCAACGCGCGCCCCAGTGCCTGAAGTGACTGCGCGTCGATGTCCACGGTGATGGGAGCCAAGGCGTGAGTCCGACGACAGTAACGACACGAATCCGTCTCGTCGTGGCCATGTGCCTGGGCGTTTCTTTTGGCGCGGCTGGCCCCGTGGCGGCGCATCATTCCTTCTTCGGTGAGTTCGATATTCATCAGCCAATCACGGTGACCGGCGTGGTGACCAAGGTTGAATGGACAAACCCACACATTCGCTTCTATCTTGACGTCACCGATCGCAAAGGCCAGGTCACCCGCTGGATCTTCTTAGGCGCAGCGGCTGCTGGGTTGGTCAGACAGGGCGTCTCTGAAACCTCTCTCAAGATTGGCGAGAGGGTCAAGGTCGATGGGTTCCGCGCTTTGGAGGGGAACGCGTACGCGTCCGCCGGACGGGTGACGTTGCCTGGCGGCAAGCGGTTGTTCGTGGGACCCCTGGAAGACCCTACTCCGATCTGAAGCCGCAAGCCAGCCGGCAGGCTCCGAGTCCAACCACGAAGTAAATAGTTGTCCCCTCACTCAGGGGCCTGGGTTATTGTATGTTCGCAGTTTCGCAGACGGGCGCCATTGCCGGCGATTTCGCGAGCCGCGCGTAGACGTCAACGTTTCAAGGAGAAGAATTGGCGATGAACCGAATACTGACGAAGGTTGCCGCGTTCGGCACCATACTCGCCGCCGTGCTCATCGGCGTATCAACCGCTTCCGCCCAGGCGACGGTCGCGGGTGTCGTGAAGGATGCGTCGGGTGGAGTGTTGCCAGGCGTGACCGTCGAGGTGTCCAGCCCGGCGCTCATCGAGAAGGTCCGTTCTGCCTCGACTGATG
This sequence comes from Vicinamibacterales bacterium, assembly GCA_040081675.1. GTDB lineage: Bacteria > Acidobacteriota > Vicinamibacteria > Vicinamibacterales > CAVVIG01 > CAVVIG01. The sequence continues at coordinate 19,006 of JBEBGB010000030.1, read as the reverse complement.
GCAATGGTCAGTACAGCATCGTCGATTTGCGGTCTGGCACCTATACGGTGGTGTTCACGTTACCGGGTTTTTCCACCGTCAGACGAGAGGGCATCGAGCTCGCCGGGAATTTCGCTGCGACGGTGAACGCGGACATGCGGGTCGGTTCCCTCGAGGAAACAATCACCGTGACGGGTGAGAGCCCGGTTGTCGATGTCCAGAGCACCCGAAAACAGCAGACGCTGTCGGGCGAGACGATCGCTGCGATTCCAACGGGCAATCGGTATCAGAATCTGCTCGCCATCGTGCCGGGGGTCGTCATTTCCGGGACGCAGGACGTGGGCGGCTCGCGAGGCGATACGCCGACGGACGTATCTGTCCACGGCAGCTCGATCAATGATGGGCGCCTCCAGATCGACGGCGGCAACGTCGCGGTTCCGCAGAAGGGCGGGGGACACGACAACATGTTCGTGGTCGACACGATCAACGCGCAGGAGGTTGTGGTGACCACGGCCGGCGGCCTTGGTGAGGCGGACACGGCGGGTGTCACCATCAACATGATTCCGCGTGAGGGTGGCAACACGTTCTCGGGACAGCTGTTCATCACTGGCACGAGCGGCGCACTGCAGTCCGATAACTTCACGTCTGAACTGGAAGCCCGCGGTTTGCGGGCGGCCAACAGCGTCAAGAAACTCTGGGACGTTGCAGCAGGCTTCGGTGGACCCATTGTGAAGGACAAGGTCTGGTTCTTTGCGACCGGCCGGTACAACGGCTTCCGCAACAACATTGCGGGTTTGTACATCAATAAGAACGCGAATAATCCAAACGCGTGGACCTACGAGCCCGACTTGACTCAGCAAGCCATCAGCGACGGCACATGGAGGATGGGCGCAGTACGCTCAACGGTGCAGCTCACGCCACGGAACAAGTTCACGTTGTACTGGGATGAGCAATACCAGTGCAGATTCTGTATCGGTGGTAACACGGGCACCACAACCGTAGAAGCCACCGGTCTTTCCCTTGCGAGCCCGAGTCGGGTTCATCAAGTGGGATGGAAATCGCCTGTCACATCCAGACTCCTCGCGGAAGCGCAGATCAGTACAGCCGTCCTTCGGTGGGGCAACCAGCCCCGCAGGGAGGACAACGGCTTGAACATGATTCAGGCCGTGGACCAGGCTGGACTCATTCCTGGGCTCGCTCTTCGTTCCTTCACCTACGGGAGCAATAGTTCCTTGGGTGTGCACGGGGGCGGAAGTCTGACCTTCGTGACCGGGACACACAACATGAAGGTCGGCTTTCTGAGGGACCACGGAGTCCCGCATTCGTACGGCTGGAATAATCAGAACCTCGCGTATCGGTTGCGCAATGGTGTGCCGAACCAGCTCACACAGTTTGTATTTCCGCTGGCAACCGAGGTGAAGTTCGATCCTCTCGGGTTGTATGCGCAGGACACGTGGCAGGTCCGGCGCCTGTCGTTACAGTGGGGCGTTCGCTACGATCAGAACGTATCGAGTTTTCCTGCACAGCAGGTCGGGCCCGCCCAATTCGGGCCGACGGTGCTGCTCCCCGCTGAGGACGGCGCCAACTTCAAGGACATCACGCCCCGCATGGGGTTCGCCTACGACGTGTTCGGGAACGGAAAGACGGCCGTCAAGGCATCGCTCGGCAGGTATAACATCGCCCAGGATGGTCAAACGAGCGTCTTTGGGCGCCCGATGGGCCGGATCGGCCGGATCGTGACCTCGACGACGCGCGGGTGGACTGACGCCAATCAGAACTACGTTCCGGACTGCGATCTCCAGAGCCCCACCGCCAACGGCGAGTGCGCTGCGATGGCGAACCGGCTGTTTGGTACGACCGATGTGCAGACCAACTACGATCCCGCGATCACCTCAGGCTGGGGTGTGCGGCCCTATAACTGGGAGCTCGCGACGTCGATCCAACAGGAACTGATTCCGCGGCTCGCGTTGACCGCCGCCTATCACCGGCGTTGGTTCGGGAATTTCTCCGTGACGGACAACCTGGCCGTGAGTCCCGCCGACTTCAGCCGCTACTCCGTGACGGCCACGGATGCGCGGTTGCCTGGCGGCGGAGTGACGATCACCGATCTGTACGACGTCAACCCAGCCAAGTTTGGGTTGGTGAACAACCTCGTGACCTCTGCGTCCAAGTTCGGGAAGCAGATTCAACAGTTCAACGGCGTTGACCTGACGCTGGCCGCCAGGATGCCGAACGGCACCACGCTTCAGGGGGGCCTCAGTACGGGGACGCTGTTGAACGACACGTGCGACGTCACGCCGAAGGTGGATAGCCCAAGCACGTTGTACTGTCGCACCTCGGACACCACGACGCGTCTGAGGCTTCTCGGGTCCTACACGATTCCTCGCGTGGACGTGCAGGTGGCCGGGTCGTTCCAGTCAAACCCGGGGCCGGTTGTCGCGGCGAACTACGTGGCGCCCCTTGCCTCTGTCCAGCCGTCGCTCGGGCGACCGCTGTCTGGCGGCGCTGCGAACGTCACCGTGAATCTGATCGAGCCGTTCACCATGTATGGCGATCGGCTCAATCAACTCGACGTGCGACTGGCGAAGATCGTGACTCTCGACGGGAAACGCATTCGCCTGGGTGTGGATTTCTTCAACGCTCTGAACAGCAGCGTCGTTCAGACGGAGAACGCAACGTTCGCGCCGGGTGGCACCTGGCGAGTTCCCACTCTGATTCTTGACGCGCGGCTGATCAAGTTCAGCGCGCAGTTGAACTTCTAGTTGAACCGGTCGGCGGGTCAGGCCCCTAGGGGGCCTCGCCCGCCGTCCCGCTACCGTTGGAATTGTCTGCTTATGATTATGTCAAGCATGCTGTGTTCAGCCTTGCGGCGCACCCGGTCGGCGCCGTTGATCATGCTCGCGATGCTGAGTCTCGGTGGGACCACCGGATCGCCCCAAGCCAGCGCGCAGCAGCCACCGTCCGGCGGTCAACTCGAGACGATCAAGATACGGCCGAACGTCTGGGTGATCTTTGGCGCCGGAGGGAACGTCGTGGTGCAGACGGGCGCCGACGGCGTCGTTGTCGTCGATAGCGGGTCGGAGGCGATGGCGGACCAACTGCTCGCAGCCGTTCAGGCAATCAGCACCGGACCGATTCGCTATGTCATCAATACGAGTGCGGATGCCGACCATGTCGGCGGAAATCAGAAGCTGGCCAGTGTCGGAGTGGCCTTCAACACGAATACGGCCTTCATCGGTGCGACGACCGCCGAGGTGCTCGCGCGGGAGGAAGTCCTTCAGCGGGTGAGCGCGCCGTCGGGCGAGCAGGCGGCGTTTGCGGCGACGTTCTGGCCGACGGAGACCTACACCCAGAAGACGAAGTCCATGTACATCAATGGGGAAGGGATGCAGCTCTTCTATAACCCAGGGGCGCATTCCGATGGCGATAGCGTCGTCTTTTTTCGTCGGGACGATGTGGTCATGACAGGTGACATCGTGGACTTGAGAAGCTTCCCGCACATCGACCTGGCGAGCGGTGGCAGCATTCGGGGCGAAATCGATGCCCTCAATCGCCTCCTGGAGCTTGTCATTCCGGCGAATCCTCTGCCGTACAAGGAAGACCGCACCGTTGTCGTGCCCGGGCACGGCCGCATTGCGGATCACGTGGAGCTGGTCGACTACCGGGACATGGTCACCACCATTCGCGACATCATCCAGCACGGCATCACCAAGGGGCTGACGCTGGCGCAGATCAAGGCAGCCAACCCCACTCAGGGATTCCGCGCACGATATGGCTCGGACACGGGGAAGTGGACGACTGACATGTTTGTCGAGGCTGTCTACACGAGTCTGCGAAGCGGGACGAAGGCGCCCTGACATGCAAAGCGGACGAACCGGAGACACAGGTATGAATGGTATTGGATGGCGGGCCCGGTGCGTGGGGCTGACGATTGCGACTCTCGTGTTTTCAGTGTTGATGTGGGGCGGCGCGCACGCCCAGGGCCGTGGCGCTGCCGCTGGTGCGACTGCGCCGACGCCAAGGATGGCTGCGCCGATCGATCTCACCGGGTACTGGGTGGCGATCATCTCCGAGGACTGGCGCTGGCGCATGGTGACGCCCGCCAAGGGCGATTATGCGAGCATCCCGCTGACAGTTGAGGGCAAGCGCATCGCGGACACGTGGGATCCGGCGAAAGACGAGGCGGCGAACGAGCAGTGTCGCGCGTATGGCGCCCCAGGTCTGATGCGCGGGCCGACGCGCCTGCACATCACATGGTCTGACGACGAGACGCTGAAATTGGAGGCGGACTACGGAACGCAGACCCGGCTGCTCCAGTTTCGAGGCCGGCCGGCCACGGGTCAGCCGACATTGCAAGGTGTTACGACCGCACAGTGGGTCATGGGTGGTGGCGCCCGTGGGCAGGGTGGCGGTGGCGTCCAGGCCGCCGCGGGCCCGCCGCCGCTGCGCTTCGGCACGCTCAAAACCGTGACGACGAGGTTGCGGCCGGGCTACTTGCGCAAGAACGGCGTGCCGTACAGCGGCAACGCGGTGTTCACCGAGTACTGGGCTGTGCACACAGAGGTGAATGGTGATCAATGGCTAGTGGTCACCAATGTGGTGGACGACCCGACAAATCTTCAGTTGCCGTGGGTGACCGCCATCCACTTCAAGAAGGAACGGGACGGCGCGAAGTGGGATCCGACCCCCTGCTCGGCGCGCTTCTAGAGGAGCTAGCTCATGAATGGAACTACGTTGCTGCGAGTTGTGACGACGATGTGCGCCCTCGTGCTCCTGAGTACGCCGGCGTTTGCTCAGATTGACCTCACGGGATCGTGGGGGCCGAGAATGCACGAGGACTGGATGGAGCGCGGTCCCGGTCGAGACATCGTGGACTACACGGGTCTGCCGATGACGGACGATGCGCGGGCCAAGGCACTCAAGTGGGAGCAGGCGGTCTACGCGATGATCGAGCGCCAGTGTATTTTCCTGTCGCCGTATGTCACGGCATTTGAGCCACAGGGCATCAGCATGTGGCGCGAGTTGGACTCAGCCGGCCGCGTCGTGGCCTGGAAGATTGGCGGCACCATCGAGCACGCCATCGTGACCATCTGGATGGACGGGCGTCCGCGTCCCTCAGCCAATTCGCTCTCCTCGTTCAGTGGCTTTACGACTGGCAAGTGGGAGGGTGACACGCTGACGGCGTATACGACCAACTTGAAGGCGGGCCACATGCGGCGGGGCAATGGCAGTCCCAGCAGCGATCGGGCTACGGTGACGGCGCATTTCACCAGACATGACGACTTGCTGACGGTCACCACGATTCAGGAGGATCCGGTCTACTTGACGGAGCCCTGGGTCGTCAGCCGCACCTGGCAACTCGATCCGCGCGGCAACATCGCGTACGCCAGCCCGTGCTTCTCGAAGACGGAGCTTCCGCGCCTCGAGGATACCGGCGTCGTGCCGCACATCCTGCCTGGCGAGAATCCGGAAGTCAATTTTCTGACAAAGACCTATGGCGTCCCGGTAGAGGCGACATTGGGGTACGCGGAAACGACGTATCCGGAGTATCGCAAGAAGCTCAAGGACACGTACAAGGCTCCAGCCGCGTGTGGGAGATACTGCTGCGGGTGGGCTGGCTTCCAGGGTCTGGTCGATTCCGCGCCGACGCTGAGTTGCATCATCGGCGGTGGCTACGGTCCGCAGGACCAGCAACTGCTCAAGCTTGCGGCCCCGGCCCAGCCCGCTAAGAAGTAATTCAGCACCTTGGCGCAGAGCGGGTCGGATGGTGGTAGACGTGGCGCTCACTCAGTCGTCGTCGCGACGAACGGTTCACAATCGTACGTAATGCGGATACATGGGGAGGTTTAGAAGAAATGCCAAGGCTTACATGGTCTAGCGTCGTGGCGGTCCTCACTGTGCTGGCCGGGTTCGTCATCGGAGCGGCGTCGGCATCTGCGCAGGCGTCGGTCGCCGGCGTGGTGAGGGACGCGTCTGGAGCAGTCCTTCCTGGCGTGACCGTCGAGGTCGCCAGTCCCGCGCTTATTGAGAAGGTGCGCTCGGCGACCACCGACGGGAGCGGCCAGTATCGGTTCGTTGACCTGCGGCCGGGCACCTATTCGGTGACGTTCACCTTGCCTGGTTTCAATTCCGTCAAGCGCGACGGCATCGAGCTTGCGGGCTCCTTTGTCGCCAACGTTAATGCGGACATGCGGGTGGGCGGCATCGAAGAGACCATCACGGTCACGGGCGAGAGCCCGACGGTTGATATCCAAAGTTCGCGGTCGCAGCAGACGATTGACTCCAAGACGATCGCGGCGACGCCAAGCGGAAATCGGTACCAGAACCTTCTCGCCCTTGTGCCGGGCGTCGTCGTGGGCGGGACGCAGGATGTGGGCGGGACCCGTGGGGACGCCCCGACGGACGTGGCCATCCACGGCGGGTCGATTAACGACGGCCGCCTCAGGATTGACGGGGGCAACGTCGCGGTGTTTGCCAAGAGCGGCGGGCACGACAACATGTTCGTGGTTGACTCGGTTAACGCTCAGGAAGTGGTGGTGTCCACCTCGGGTGGGCTTGGCGAGGCGGAAACAGCCGGTGTGGGGATCAACGTGATTCCGCGCGAGGGCGGCAACAATTTCTCGGGACAACTGTTCACAACCGGCACGAGCAGCTCGTTGCAGAGCGCGAACCTCACGGACGACTTGAAGGCCCGCGGCCTGCCGACGGCCAACAGTGTCAAGAAGCTCTGGGACGTGTCGGCAGGGCTCGGGGGCCCCATCGTGAAGAACAAAGTCTGGTTCTTTGCGACCGGGCGATACAACGGCTTCCGAAACAACGTGGCCGGTGTGTTCATCAACAAGAACGCGTATAACCCGAATGCCTGGACCTACGATCCGGATCCGAGTCAGCCGCTGGCCACTGACGGCACGTGGCGGATGGCGGCGGTGCGGGCGACGGTGCAGGCGACCCCGCGGAACAAGTTCATCCTGTACTGGGACGAGCAGTATCAGTGCGCGCGGTGCATTGGCGGCAGCAACTTGGGGCTCGAGACCCTCGAAGGCAGCAGCCTTGGCCTGGCGAGCCCGAGCCGGGTTCACCAGTTCGGGTGGAAGTCACCGATCAGCAGCAGTCTGCTCGCCGAGGCGCAAGTCAGCACGGCGGTACTGCGGTGGGGCGGACAGCGCCGTAATGAGGAGCCGGAGACTGGTCCTGGCTCAGGTCTCATTCGAGTGACGGAGCAAGGGGGGATCATTCCCGGGCTGAGCTTCCGTGGGCACAATTTTGCGAGTAATCCGGCGCTGGCCGTGCACTCCGGAGGGAGCCTGAGCTGGGTGACCGGCACGCACAACATGAAGGTCGGCTTCCTGAGGGACCATGGGTACTGGGGGACCTACAGTTGGGCGAATCAGAATGTCAACTACCGGGTCCGCAATGGCGTGCCGAACTTGATTACGCAATTCCTCTGGCCGCTCGAAACCCAGGTGAATTTTGATCCGCTCGCGGTGTTCGCTCAGGACGCCGTGAGCCTTCGCCGGCTGTCGTTCCAGTGGGGCCTCCGATACGATCGCTATCGGGCCAGCATTCCGCAGCACACGGCCTCGGCGTTCGGACGCACGCTGACACTGCCGGCCGAAGTAGGTGGCAGATTTGATGACGTGACGCCTCGCATGGGCGCGGCGTACGACCTGTTTGGGAATGGGAAGACCGCGCTCAAGATGTCTCTCGGCAAGTTTCCCATTGCCCAGGACGGCGGGTCGAGCGCCTATGCGCTGGCCATGGGGCGGATCGGCCGCATTGCGACCACGACGACGCGCGGGTGGAACGATGCCAATCAGAACTTCGTGCCGGACTGCGATCTCAGCAGCGCCGCCGCCAACGGTGAGTGCGCGGCGATGGCGAACCAGCGATTTGGCACGGACCAGGTCCAGGTCAACTACGATCCCGCGATTACCAAGGGGTGGGGCGTACGACCCTATAACTGGGAGTTCTCGACGTCGATTCAGCAGGAACTGGTGCCCCGGGTGGCGCTCAGCGTCGGCTACTTCCGCCGCTGGTTCGGAAACTTCATCGTCACGGACAACCTCGCGATCGGTCCCGCCGACTTCAACCGCTACACTGTGAGTGCTACCGATGCGCGGCTGCCTGGCGGCGGCGTGACGATCACCGATCTCTACGACGTCGCACCCGCGAAATTCGGGCAGGTGGATAACCTCATCACGTCCGCCGACAAGTTTGGAAAGCAGGTGCAACAGTACAACGGCGTGGACGTCACGCTGGCCGCGCGGATGGCCAACAGCCTCACCGTCCAGGGCGGCGTCAGCGTCGGCTCCACGGTGATCGACACGTGCGACGTGACGCCGAAGATCGATAACCCGAGTAAGTTGTACTGCCGCCAGTCGTTCGGAGCGATTGCGGACAACGCGGGCCGTCTCGTCGGGGGCAATCAGGCGAAGTTCCTCGCAACCTATCTGATTCCGCGCATCGACGTGCAGGTTGGCGGGTCGTTCCAGTCGATTCCTGGAGACAGTGTGGCGGCCAACTACGTGGTGTCCTCCGCCCAGGTTGCGACGTCGCTCGGCCGTCCCCTCGCGGGCGGCGCCCCGAACGTTACTGTGAACTTGATCGAGCCTGGCACGCAGTACGTCGAGCGCATCAAGCAGGTCGATATGCGATTCGCCAAGGTACTGACGTTCGGGGGGAGGCGCGTGCAGCTCAGCGCCGACGTGTTCAACCTGCTGAATGCCAACACGGTCCAGCGGGAGAACTTTACCTTCACTCCAGGGGGGTCCTGGCGGTTACCGAATCTGATTCTCGACGCGCGGTTGATCAAGTTCACCGGCCAGTTGAACTTCTAGTCGAGTCAGCGGGCGTGCCCAGTGGAGCTGGCGCCTGGAGCCGACACTGAGCACGCCCGGACAATCTGTCGGCAACGTCGTGCGAGCCTGAGAAGCGTGTCCGCGCCTCTCAGGAGCGCGCCGGCGGGACTGCGTAGGGCAACTGGTTCCTCTGCTCCGATCGGCGTCGCTTCGACCTCGCATGGGGGTTATTGGCGATATATGCGGCCCACCCAGGTTCTACGACCCTTGACGCTCACCACATCGGCCTGTCCTCAGCGGACGTCATTTCAGTGAGGCATTCATGCGACCAATCGTCAGAAGACTAGGGATGCTCGTCTGCGGCCTGCTCATGACTTCGGGATGTGGGCGCGCTGCACCACCGGCGTCTGCACAGGCAGAACTGGAACAGATGGCGGCGACCGTGACGGAGTTGAAGACCGAAGTGGATCGTCTCAAAGGGATCGCACCGACGCAGGCGCACGTCATGGCAGACGCAGCCATCCAGTTTTCCAGTCTCTGGTTCGCCGCCGAGAGGAAGAACTGGACACTGGCGACCTTCTACCTCAACGAGACGCGCGGGCGCATCCGATGGACCATTCGCATCAACCCGAAGCCGAAGATGGTTGGGAGCGAGGAACTGGTGGATCTGCAGGGCATCTTCGATGGTATCGACGAAGGCGTACTCACACCATTGAAACAGGCGATTGAGAAGAAGGACAGCACGCAGTTTGTCGCCGCATACAAGCTGACGATCGAGTCCTGCTACGCATGTCACAAAAGCTTGGGCAGGCCCTACTTGCGGCCCCAGGTTCCCACGGTGCCTCCGCAATCGATCATTAATCCCGATCCATCTGCGCGATGGCCTCTGTAGATCGCGACCGTCACCGAAGACGATTGTTCACTTATCCAGGTCTAGGCCAGCCTCTGTTCTGGATGGTGTGTGCGGTACTGTGCGGTCTCGCACGGGCTATTCCCTCCGACGCCGGCCAACGGCCTCCCGCGGAGGGATCGCCTGTGCCACCGGTGGTTTCTGCCGCTACGCCACCGGTGTCGATCATCTCGCGAGATGCCGCAGGTGCGGTGACGCTCCGCGCGGCGCGGCTCTCGGCGCCACTTCGAATCGACGGCAGACTGGATGAAAGCCTGTACCAGGATGTGCGGCCGATATCTGATTTCGTCCAAGCCGAGCCTGACGAGGGGCGCCTCGCCACCGAACGCACTGAGTTGTGGCTCGCCTTTGACGATGAGAATGTGTACGTCGTGTTTCGGTGTTTTGAAACCGAGCCCGACCGCGTGGTGGCCAAGGAGATGCGCCGCGACAACACGTCGATCTACACGGGCGATGACAATGTGACGTTTTTCTTCGATACGTTTCGCGATCTGCGCAACGGTTTTGAATTCACGGTGAACCCGATCGGTGGGCGGGTTGACGGGCAGACCACCGGCGAGCGGCAGTGGAACGGTGACTGGAACACCGTCTGGGACTTCAAGGTCGGCCGGTTCGATGGGGGATGGATCGTCGAGACGGCAGTCCCCTTCAAGTCGCTCCGGTATCGTCCTGGCGTCGATCAGATCTGGGGGTTCAACGCGTTCCGTACGAGCCGATGGAAGCACGAACTGTCGTTTCTAACTCCCATCCCGAAGGAGCGCGGGCAGGGGGGAATTCACATGGCGTCTCTGGCAGCACCGTTGGTCGGCATCGTCGCTCCATCAGGCGCGAAGAACCTTGAGGTCAAGCCATACCTCATCTCCAATGCCACTGGCCAGCGCGCCGCGGGCGGTGGGCTGGTCAACGATCTCACCGGCGACGTCGGCGTGGACGTCAAGTACGGCTTGACGCAGAACGTGACCACCGATCTGACCTATAACACCGACTTCGCACAAGTGGAGGCGGACCTGCAGCAGGTCAATCTCACGCGGTTCAGTCTGTTCTTCCCGGAAAAGAGGGAGTTCTTCCTCGAGAACGCGGGAACCTTCGCCTTTGGATCCACCACAGGCACGGGCACGACTGCGGGAGACACGCCCATCCTCTTTTACAGCCGTCGCATTGGCCTCGAGCGGGGGCTCGCCGTGCCGATTGACGGCGGCGGACGCCTGTTCGGACGTATCGGGCGGTACAATTTCGGGCTCCTGAGCGTTCAGACCGGAGACGATTCGGCATCGAGAGCTGTGGCGACCAATTCTTCCGTGGTCCGCATCAAGCGCGACTTGTTCAGGCGCAGCAGCGTTGGCTTGATAGTGACCGGGCGAAAGGCCGCCTCTGGTGGCGCTGCCGATGACCTCTCGTACGGAGTGGACGGCGCGTTCTCGTTCCTGACCAACCTGGCCATCAACACGTACTGGGCGCGTGCGGACACCAAGGGACGTTCGGGCAACGACACCAGCTACCGCGCTCAGCTCTTCTGGCCGGGCGATCGGTACGGCGTTCAGGTCGAGCGCCTCGTCGTCGGCAGCAACTTCGACCCTGGCGTGGGGTTTGTGCGCCGTCGCGACATGCGCCGGACCTTTGGCCAGCTGCGCTTCACACCACGGCCGCGCGGCAGCAGGGTCGTTCGCAAGTACTTGTCAGGAGTGGCGGTCACTCTCATAGAAGATGGAGCCGGTCGGCTCGAGTCGCGTGAGCAATTGAGTGACGTCGGCATCGAGTTTCAGAACGCCGATCGGTTCAGCCTCGAGTACTCAGACGTGTACGAGTTCCTCCCGGCTCCGTTCCGATTTCCCTCCGGCGTCACCCTGCCGATTGGTGGGTATGATTTTGCCAGCCTGCGCGTGGGATTTAACCGCTCGGTGCAGCATCGTGTCGCGGGCAATCTGTTCGCGGAGTACGGCACCTTTTATAACGGTCACAAGACCGAAGTTGGCGTGAGCGGCGGGCGTCTGAATCTATCGTCGCGAATTTCGCTTGAGCCAAGCTATTCCCTGAGCCGGGTGGATCTGGTACAGGGATCGTTTACGACGCATCTGGCTGGCACGCGCGCCACCTGGACGGCCACACCCTTCATGTTCACGAGCGCACTCCTGCAGTACAACACCGACACACATGCGGTGTCGGCCAACGTGCGGCTGCGCTGGGAGTACCGGCCTGGAAGCGAGCTGTTCGTGGTCTACAACGAGGAACGCGACACGGCTACGCGCCGGTTTCCGGATTTGGCGTCACGTGCGTTTATCGTCAAGGTCAACCGGCTGATGCGATTCTGAGGTCGGGAAACGTTCCTTGTCGAGGACGCGCCAGGCGAGGAGCCGGTCGTCGATAATGGGCTGGATGGACTTTGACCTCACTCCCGTCCAGCAGTCCTGGCAACAGAAGGGCAGGGCTCTAGGGCGGGAGCTTGAGCAGGATGCCTCCGCCGCTGACGTCGTGACAGGCGCGGCACAGGCAGGGCTGCTGGATGTTGGCGAGGACATCCTCTCAGTCGTGGTGGCTCTTGAGGCGCTGGCCTCAGAGTCGGCCTCGGCCGCCGCGGCTCTCGCGATTCATACCGCCGCCATGCTCGCGGTGGCGGGCGATCGACACTTCCATGAGCTTCCACGCGGCGAAGCGGTCGGGGCGCTGACACTGTCGACCGAGTCCGTCCCGGCCCTCGACGAGCGCACGCTGTCCGGCTGCGTGTCGTGGGTCGCACCACTCACCGCTCATGGCGTGGCGGTTGTCGCCGGGCGCCAGGGCGAGGAGCGTGTGGCCTGCGCCGTCAGGTTGGACACGGCGGGCGTCTCCATCGAGGACGTTCGCACGGCCGCGCTGCGCGGATTCGTGTGTGGGCACCTCACGCTCGATCGGGCTCCGTGTGTACTGATTGGGCCGACGCGGCCGGTGATGAGCCTGGCACGAATCTTCATTGCCGCGGCGGGCATTGGGATGGGTCGTCGGGCGGTGCGTGAGTCGTTGGGGAGCGTGCGAGGTACGAGTCGTGGAGCCGGTGGGGAACAGACGGTACAAGGGCTGGTTGCCGATGCGGCCACGGAGCTCGACGCGGCGATGCTCTTGACCTGGAAGGCGGCCACGACTCCGCTGTCGCTGGCGGCGGCCTCGATGGCCAAGCTGGCGGCTACAGGGGCGGCCCAGCGTGCCCTCGAGCGGACGACGCAGATCGTCGGGGCTGACACCTTTCGCCATGGACATGTGATCGAGCAGCTTGCGCAGGATGTTCGCGCACTGGAGCTCTTTGCGGGACGCACGGAGGCGTTGCGCGAAGCGGTGGCCTGTGAGGATCTGCCGCAGCCACAATCATAGCGACAGGATCTGTTTCGCGATGGTCTGCAGCTGCAGGTTGGACGTACCTTCGTAGATCTGTCCGATCTTCGCGTCGCGGAAGAGCTTCTCGACCGGATAGTCCTTCACGAAGCCGTAACCGCCATAGAGGTTCACGGCCAGCGAGCTCACGCGCTCGGCGGTCTCCGACGCGAAGAGCTTGCACATGGCCGCTTCCTTGAGGAAGCGCGCCCCGCCGTCGCGAAGGCGAGCGGAGTTGTAGACGAGCAGCCGCGCCGCCTCGATCTCAGTCGCTGCGCGCGCGAGCTGGAACTGTACGCCCTGGAAGTCGGCAATCGCCTTGCCGAACTGCATCCGCTCCTTGGTATAGCCGATCGCGTGATCGAGCGCGCCCTGCGCGAGGCCAATCATCTGCGCGCCGATGCCGATGCGACCGTCGTTCAGCGTTTCGATAGCCACCTTGTACCCTTGGCCTGGCTCGCCGAGCACGGCATCCCGAGCGACGCGGCAGTCCTCGAGCAGCAGCTCGCAGGTGCTGCTGGCCCGGATGCCAAGCTTGTCCTCCTTCCTGCCGACGGTGAACCCTGCAGCGTCACGCGCCACCAGGAACGCGGTGATGCCGCGGTAGCCGGCTGAGGGATCGATCGTGGCGAAGACAATGAAGAGGTCCGCTTCGTTGCCGTTGGTAATCCAGAGCTTGCGCCCGTTCAGCACGTAGTCGTCGCCCATCCGCGTGGCCCGTGCGGTGAGTGCGAATGCGTCACTGCCAGACTCGGCCTCCGAAAGGGCGTAGGCCCCGACTGTGCGCGCCGCGAGCGCCGGAAGCCAGATGCGCTTCTGGGCGTCCGTGGCCCATCGGTTGAGTGCATTGATGACCAGCGTGTTCTGGACATCCACGAGGACCCCGATGGAGGGGTCCACGCGGGAAAGACTTTCGACAGCCAGGACCGAGTGAAACAGGGTGGCGCCGGCGCCGCCGAAGGCTTCGGGCACCTCGATGCCCATGACGCCGAGCTGGAAGAGCGAGTCGATGAGCGATCGCGGGACCGCGGCGGCGTCGTCCATCGCTCGGACGTATGGGCGGATGTCGCGGTCCGCAAACTGGAACACGCTGTCGCGGAAGAGGCTCTCGTCCTCGGTCAGAGTGGTCAGGGCGCTCACAGGACGATGGTATGTCTCAAGTCCCAGATCCCCAATCTCGAATCTCAAGGCGTAGCGAGTTCCGGTCCCCAGGCGCAGGTGTCGCGTCCAAAACAAGTATCATCGTAAGACAGGCTAAACCGATGGTGAGACCACGCTTTCTTGTCGCGTTCACCGTGACGGTGACCTTGGCTCAGGTCGGGGTCAGAATCGGCGCCCAGGCCGACCCGGCGCAGCAGCCGGCCACCTCCACGCAGCCGCAGCCGGCGCAGCAGACAACCCCTGACGCCGGCCAGCAACCGACCTTTCGCGCCGGCATCAACTTCGTCCGCGTGGATGTCATCGTCACGGAGAAGGGCGAACCGGTTACCGATCTCACGCAGGCGGACTTCGAGGTGCGCGAGGACGGCAAGCCCCAAGCGATCGAACAGTTCCGGCTCATCAAGGTGGATGGCAATCCACGCCCCGGCGATCCGCCGCCTCGCCAGATCCGCAACCGTGACGACGAGGAGGCAGAGGCGGCGCGTGACGACGTACGGGTGATCGTGATCTTTCTTGACGACTACCACGTGCGCGCCGGGAGCGCCATGTCGGTCAAGCGGCCGCTCATCGAATTCATCCAGACACAGCTCCGTCCCACCGACATGCTGGCGGTGATGTATCCGCTCACGCCGGTCTCAGGCGTGGAGTTCACGCGCAATCACGCCTCGATCATCTCGGCCGTCAACAACTTCGAAGGGCGCAAGTTCCGCTACGACCCGCGCAACGGCTTCGAACAGACCTACTCCCAACAGCCCGCCGAAGTCGTCGAGCAGATCCGCAACCAGGTGGTGATGGGGGCGCTGCGCGGCATCTCTACGCGCCTCGGCGCGGTGCGCGACGGGCGCAAGTCGCTCATCTACGTCAGCGAAGGGCTGACCGTGATGCTTCCGCCCCAACTACGGACGCAGAATGCGGAGCTTGGCGGCATCCGCCCAGGTCCCATGACCGGCGAGAACAACCCGCAGGAGGAGACCGCGCGTGCCTTTGCGCAGTCGGATCTCTACCTATGGATGCGCGACGTCTCAACGGCCGCCAACCGCAACAATACGTCGATCTACTCGCTCGATCCGCGCGGCCTGGCCACCAACGAGTTCGGCATCGATGAGAACGTCGGCCCCAGGCAGGATCGCGTCAGCCTGCAGGACACGCAAAACACCCTGCGCGTGCTCTCCGACGACACGGACGGGAAGGCCGTGATCAATCGCAACGACCTGGTGGGTGGACTCGCTCAGGTCATGCGCGACTCGAGCTTCTACTACCTGATTGGTTACAGCTCGTCAGGCGCCACCGCGGACGGCAAATTTCACGAAATCAAAGTGAATGTGAAGCGGCGCGGTATCGACGTGCGCGCCCGTCGCGGCTATTGGGCGGCCACCGCCGATGACGTGCTGCGGGCGAAGGCCGCGCCGCCCGTGGTTGCTGGGCCGCCGAATGCGCTCGCCGCCGCACTGGCATCGCTTGCAACGCCCGTCCAGTCGGCCCAGTACCTTCGAACGTGGCTCGGTACAGAGCGGGGGGAGAACGGCAAGACGCGCGTAAGCCTGGTCTGGGAGCCAGTCTCCGGCCCGGTGAGTGCGCGCCGGGAGCAGGCCGGTCGCGTCTCGGTTCTTGCCGCCAGCGCGAGCGGAGACCTCATCTACCGCGGCCGCACGACAGACCCGGCGTCGCTGCGACTCTCGTTCGATGCGCCCCCAGGGCCGATGGAGCTCCGCGTCTCGGTGGAAGGCGCCGGTGGCGGCGTGCTCGACAACGAGGTGCGAACGCTCACCATTCCGGATCTGACCGCGCCGCAGGCGGCCATCAGCACGCCGCGGGTGTTTCGGGCGCGCACCGCGCGCGACGTCCAAGCCCTCACGCAGAACAGTGCGGCCGTGCCCGTGACCGACCGGCAGTTCTCGCGCACCGAGCGCGTGCTGATACGGTTCTACGCCTACGGCGCAGGAACGGACATGCCGTCGGCCACTGCCGTGCTGCTCAATCGGACGGGTGCGAGGATGGCGGCCGTGCCGGTCGTGGCCCTCACGGCTGGCGGCACGCACCAGATAGACCTCGGTCTTGCCTCGATGCCGCCGGGCGAATACGTCGTCGAGATCACCGTGACGGGCGCGAGCGGGGACGCGAAGGAACTGGTCGCGATTCGCGTGACCAGCTAGGCGTACATTCCCCTCATCTGGGTGACCGTTCCTACGCGCGAGATGGCCACCATGTACGCTGCCGTGCGCAGGTCCACTTTGAACGTCAACGACGTCTTCAGCACGTCGTCGAAGGCCTCGCACATCTTCTTTTCGAGTCGCGTGTTGACCTCTTCCAGTTCCCAGAAGTAGCCGTACCGGTCCTGTACCCACTCGAAGTAGGAGGTGGTCACGCCGCCGGAGTTGGCGAGGATGTCCGGGATCACGAAAATGCCGCGCTCGTGCATGATGCGGTGCGCACCCGGCGTCGTCGGGCCGTTGGCACCTTCGGTGACGATGCGTGCGCGGATCTGCGGTGCGTTGTCTTCGGTGATCTGGTTCTCGAGCGCCGCCGGAATCAGCACGTCGACATCGAGCCCGAACAGTTCCTCGTTCGAGAGCGAATCGCCACCGGGGAAGCCTTCAACGGTCTTCTGTGCTTTCGCGTAGTGGAGGAGCGTGGGGATGTCGAGCCCCTTCTCATTGTGGACGCCGCCGTGCCCATCGGTGACGGCCACGATTTTCGCGCCGGCGCCGGCCAGCAGGTCGGCCGACACCGAGCCGACATTGCCGAATCCCTGGATGGCCACCGTCGCCCCCGCGATGTCGAAGCCGAGGTGTTTCGCCGCCTCGCGCGTCACGATCATCACGCCGCGTCCCGTGGCATCGCGGCGCCCAAGGGACCCGCCCATTTCGATCGGCTTGCCAGTGACGACCGCCGTTTCGGTATGGCCCACGTGCATGCTGTAGGTATCCATCACCCACGCCATGACCTGGGCGTCGGTGTTCACATCGGGGGCCGGAACATCCTTTTCGGGACCGATGGCGTCGATGATCTCGGCAATGTAGCGGCGCGTGAGCGCCTCGAGCTCGCGCTTCGACATTCGTGCCGGATCGCACGTCACGCCGCCCTTGCCGCCGCCGAAGGGGATGTGCGCGACCGCGCATTTCCACGTCATCCACGCGGCCAGCGCCGTGACCTCGTCGAGTGAGACGTCGGGGTGATAGCGGATGCCCCCCTTGGCCGGCCCCAGCGTGACGTTGTACTGCACGCGGTACCCGGTGAAGACCTCGATTTCCCCGTTGTCCATCTGCACCGGGCAGGAGACGATGATCTGTCGTTTGGGCGATGTCAGGATCTTCCAGATGCCGGGATCCAGGTTGAGCAGTCGGGCGGCCTCATCGAACTCCTGCAGCATCGCCCTGAAGATCGCGCCGTGTTCGGCCATGGGCCGTATTCTTTCATGACGCTACAATGAGCGGTAGATGACGAGCGGACGCGAGACCGCAGACCGCCCGTTCACCACAATCTCCGGACGGCCCATTGCGCCGCTCTATACACCCGCTGACTTGCACGCGTGTGACTACGCGCGCGATCTTGCCGACCCCGGCGAGTTCCCGTACACGCGCGGGATCCACCCGCGCGGCTATCTCGGCCGTGTCTGGACCATGCGCCAGTTCGCGGGGTTCGGCACGCCGGACGAGACGAATCAGCGTTACCGGCAACTCCTCGCGGCGGGCGGCACCGGGCTCAGCGTGGCCTTTGACCTGCCCACTCTGATGGGCCGGGATCCTGACCACTCCCTTGCGCACGGCGAGGTCGGACGATGCGGCGTCAACGTGGCCTCGCTCGCCGACATGGAAGTGCTGTTCGGCGGCATCGACGTCGGCACGGTCACCACGTCGATGACCATCAACGCACCCGCGCCGATGATCTTTGCGATGTATCTCGTGGTGGCGGAGCGTCAAGGGGTGAACTGGCACACGCTGTCCGGGACGATTCAGAACGACATCCTGAAGGAGTTCATTGCACAGAAGGAATACATCTTCCCGCCGCGGCCGTCGATGAGGCTCATCACCGACATCTTTGCCTTCTGCGCCGCGGAGGTCCCGAAGTGGAACACGATCTCGGTGAGCGGGTACCACATCCGCGAGGCCGGGGCCACGGCGGCGCAGGAGCTTGCGTTCACGTTGCGCGACGGCATCGAGTACGTGCAGTACGGCATCGATGCCGGACTTGACGTCAACGTCTTCGCGCCGCGGATCTCGTTTTTCTTCAACGCCCATAGCGATCTGTTCGAAGAGCTCGCCAAGTATCGCGCCGCGCGGCGGATCTGGGCGCGCGTGATGCGCGAGCGCTTTGGGGCCACGAACCCTCGTGCATGGCAGCTCCGTTTCCACGCGCAGACCGCCGGCGTCTCGCTGACCGCACGGCAGCCGTACAACAATGTCGTGAGAACGGCCCTCCAGGCCATGGCGGCGGTATTGGGAGGCGCGCAGTCGCTGCACACCAACTCACTCGATGAAGCTCTGGCGCTGCCGACGGCCGAGGCGGCCACGCTCGCGCTGCGTACGCAGCAGGTCATCGCCAGCGAGACCGGTGTGACGCGCACCGTGGATCCGCTGGGTGGGTCGTACTTCGTGGAGACGCTGACGAATCAGATCGAGGCGGAAGCGTTAGCCTACTGCGACAAGATCGACGGCATGGGCGGAATGGTCGCCGCCGTCGAAGCCGGTTTTCCGCAGCGCGAGATCGCCGACAGCGCCTATCGATTCCAGCAGGCAGTCGAGGCGCGGGAGCGGATCGTGGTCGGCGTCAACAGCTTCGTCGCCGAAGAGCGTGGGCAGATCGGGACTCTCTATAT
>JBEBGB010000316.1:0-5819 GCA_040081675.1 Vicinamibacterales bacterium | reverse complement strand
TGTCCTTGTCCTCGGAGGCACCCGCTTCATCGGCCGGCACATCGTCGAGACGCTCCTGGCGTCAGGCCACGGCGTCTCCGTGTTCACGCGGGGCACCTCGCGAGACGAGCTTCCAGGTTCCGTTGAACGCCTGCATGGTGATCGCAGTCAAGGCACTGCGGGCCTCGCGGCGGCGCTGACGGGCCGTTCGTGGGACGCGTGCATCGACGTGAGCGGTTACACACCGACACAGGTGCGCGCGAGCGCCGAACTTCTGCTGACTCAGGTCAGTCGCTATCTCTTCATCAGCACGGTGAGTGTGTATAGCGGGTTGGACCGTGGACCTGTGGTCGAAACCGATGCCCTTCTGCCAGAAGCGGCCGAGGACGTCGTCGAGGTGACAGGCGAGACGTACGGTCCGTTGAAGGTGACGTGCGAGCGAATCATTCGCACGGCCTATGGCGAACGGTGCACCATCCTCCGGCCGCAGATCGTCGCCGGCCCCTACGATCCGACCGGCCGCCACACCTATTGGGTGCAGCGTGCAACGAAGGACGACGAGATGCTGGCGCCAGGTGACGGACAAGACCACGTGCAAGTGGTCGATGCACGAGACCTCGCGCGCTTCGCGGCGTCGGTCGTCGAGCGCAATGTTCACGGTACTTTCAATATGGCCGGTCCTCGAATGACATGGGCCACCTTCATGGAAACCTTGGGTGCGTCGAGTGCCGTCTGTGTGGGGGCAGACATTCTTCGAGCTGCGAACGTTACGTCCGCCGAGTTGCCGCTGTTCATCGAAGACGGCGCCGCGTACAGCGGCATCATGCAGGTCGCCGCCGACCGCGCGGCTGCAGCTGGATTTACGGTGACAGATGCAGCCACGACGGTCGCGGACACGCGCGCGTGGCTACGCAACGCTCCCGTGACGCCCGCACTCAGCCTCGAGCGTGAACGCGAGCTGATCGCAGCGGCGCGTACCCGCAACTAGCGTTCCGTCTTCGTCACCACGCTGGCCGCCAATGCCTCGCCTTACCGACTTCGCAGATATTCGTGCACGTCTCGAGATCGACCGTGCCTGGGCAGCCTTCTCGCTCGCCGATCTCGATCCGGGTCAGTCCGAGCATGCTCATTGGTTCGGACCGCTCGCCGGAACCTCAGTGGTCCTGGTCTATGACGCCTACGACCCGCCGATCGTGGTCTGCCACGGCAACGTAGACGAGTGCAATGCAACGCTGGCAGAACCTGAGGTGCGGGCACTGACGTCACATGCGTACCTGAACATGACACCCGAGCAGTCGGTGGTGCTCTCGCATCACTTCGGCCGTTTCGATGGTCGGCGCATGGTCCGCATGCTGCTCCATGACGTGGCCTTGTCCACGCCGCCGCAGCCCGTCGCTCGCCTTGGGCTGTCCGATCTGGATGCTCTGCAGGCGCTCTATGCCGAGGAGCCGCCGGCCTTCTTCCTTCCCAGCCAGCTTCGTGATGGCGTGTACTTCGGTGTTCGCGAGGGAACTGATCTGGTCGCCGTTGCCGGCACGCATGTGGTCTCTCGCGCGGCGAGCGTGGCGGCGCTTGGCAACGTGCACACGCGGCGCGATCGAAGGGGCCGCGGACTCGCGATGGCCGTGACCGGCGCAGTCGTTCGCGAACTGCGTCAGCGCAACACAAAGACCAGCGTTCTGAACATCGTCGCCACGAACGATGCGGCGCGTCGGGTGTACGAGCGCGTGGGCTTCCGCGAGTATTGTCTGTACGACGAAGGAGTGGCCACGCGGTGAAGGTTGTGAAGAGATCAGCTCGCTGGCTGCCCAATCCTGGCGCACAATTGAGCGTCGCGGCCGCGTCGGCCGGTTCAACCTTCGTCAATGCGTCACAGGTGAGAGCGCCAATGGATCGACGAACCTTTCTTTCTCTCGGCGCCGCTGGCGTTGTCGGCCTGGCCGGATCCTCACGCGTTGGCGCGGCGCAATTGCCCTCGCAACTTCCTGTTCCGACAGCGGGCGACGACATTCCCATTGGCAAGTCGCGCCTCGGCATTGCAGACGATGAGCGGGACGGAACGGTGTATGTGCCGGCGTCATACAAGAAGGGCGTGCCCATGCCCATCCTCGTCATGATGCATGGGTTTCGGAGCACCGCGGAGGCCGTGCGCTACACGTTCCCGCTTGCCGAGGAATTCGGAGTCATCATCCTGGCGCCCGAGTCACGCGACGTGACATGGGGACAGTCGATTCCGGGCTTCGACACGGATGCGCGGTTCGTGGGCATGGCGTATCGCTGGGTGTCGGAAGTACTCACGATCGACCCGAGCAAAGTCGCGATGGGTGGCGTTTCCGACGGCGCGAACTACGCGCTGAACATGGGGCTCGCCTACGGCGACACCTTCAACCACTTGATGATCTTCTCGGTGGGGATGCTGACGACGTTCCGGAGGCAGGGCAAACCCAGGATCTTTCTTGCGCACGGCACCAACGATGAACAGATGCCGATCGACAGAACGGGCCGGAAGTTTGCCGCTCAGCTGAAAGACGAACAGTACGACATCACATTCCGCGAGTACGACGGTGGCCACGGCGCGCCGCTGCCTGTCGTGCGCGAATCGTTCGAGTGGTTCACGAAGAAGGCGTAATCGGACTGGGAGTCGTGGTCGATGACTGACCGACACCGCAATAGAAGTGTGGTTGCACTGGCGTTGCTGATGGCCGTGAGTGTTCCCGTGCCAACCGCAGTCGCGCAGTCGGCTGGTGGGGCACTGCCTGCTCGACGCCTGGCCGAGAATCCCCTCATCACGGTTGCCTCGTCGCTCACGCTTGGGGACAACGTGAACGGTCCCACGGTTGTCCGGGTTCCTGAATGGGTGGAGCGTCCACTCGGCAAGTACTACATGTACTTCGCGAATCACATGGGAACGTTTGTCCGGCTCGCATATGCGCCGGCTGTCAGCGGCCCATGGACGGTGCACGAGCCTGGTGTGCTCGACGTTCGCGATACGGCGTTCTTTCGTGAGCAACCCGACCCGGTGGAGACGCGTGACGACTTCTACACCCACGTGGCATCGCCCGAGATCCTGTTCGATGCAGCCGCACGACGGATCGTGATGTGGACGCACGGTTGGTGGACGCGCGGTGAACGCTGGCCGGCACAGCCCGCCGAGGCCCGAACGTGGGCGCGCGCCCACGGCTACGGCCAGTACACGCAATCTGCAGTGTCGGCCGACGGGTTGCACTTCACCGCGCAGCCGGCCGTCACCAAGACCAGTTACCTCCGCGTCTTCTCGCGCGGCTCTTCGTACTTCGGTGTGTCTCGCCTTGGGCTCGTCTCTCGTGCGTCGAACCCGCTGGACGAGTTCGTGCCGGGGCCGAACCTGTTTCGTGGGACATCGTTCGCCGGTCGCGTGCGCCATGTGGCTCTTGTCGTGCGCGGCAACAGGCTGCTGGTGTTCTTCACAGCCATCGGCGATGCCCCTGAACGGGTGTACATGTCGACCGTGGATCTTGCGGCCGATTGGCAAGCGTGGCAGGCAGCTGCCTTCACTGAGGTGATTGCGCCGGAGACGGCCTACGAGTGCGTCGACCTGCCGAATGTGCCTTCTGAAGGCGGAGATATCAGCGCTCCCGCGAAGCAGATCCGCGACCCGTTCGTATTCGAGGACGAGGGGCGAGCGTTCCTGTTCTACGCGACGTGTGGTGAGCAGGGGATTGCCGCGGCGGAGATCACGCTGCCGTGAACGTGCTCGTCCTGGGCGCTTCGGGTCAGTGCGGGAAGTGGGCGGCTCGCCTGGCGGCCACTGCCGGACACAAGGTCACGGCCTTGGTTCGCGCCTCGACATCCTACGACCCCCCATCATCGGTGGCGGTTGTTCGAGGCGACGTGCTGTCAGAGCGCGACGTCCACGCGGCGATGCCTGGCCACGACGTGGTGCTGTCATGCCTCGGCCCACAGCGCGTCAAGCCCTCGAATCCGTTCTCGCCACTCAAGTCTCCGCCGCACTTTTCCGAGCGGAGTGCGGAGCTCATCGTGCGCGCCGCCCAAGCCGCTGGCATTCGTCGGGTGGGAGCGATATCAGCCGCGGGTGTCGGCGACAGCAGGCCGCAGCTTCCCGGCATGATGCAGTGGTTGCTGCGCCACAGCACCATTGGGCCGATGTACGAAGACCTCGGGCGAATGGAACAGGTCTACGCCGCGAGCGGGTTGGACTGGTTCGTCGTTCGTCCCGTCACGCTGGTGAATGCGGCGCCGTCCGCGCGGGCCAGAGAGGTCGCTCGATTTCGGACACACTCGGTGGTGGGCCGAGCCGACGTTGCCGCGTATTTGCTCGCGATGGCCAGCAACTCGCCGCCGGCGTCCGGGCGTCAGCCGCTCATCGCCTGGTGGTAGGTCGACCCTCGCTGCCCCACGCGCGGTCTATCGCGCATTGGCCGGGTGGTTGACAGATGGGGCACCAGTAGGTGAGTCGCGCATCGAGGCCAGTCTTGCGCGCCTCGATCGCGCTTCCGCAGACGCGGCAGGGCTTGCCCCCGCGACCGTACACATACAACTTTGCATTCGGGTCGAGGCTGCCCGTCGTGCGGCGGCCGAACGCTGGCGGCAGAGTCGTGCTCTCTCGCGTGTTCATGTCCATCAGGCGACGCGCGGCATCCATGAGTCGAGCAAACGCCTCGTCTCCGAGTTCCCCCGCCTGCATGAACGGGTTGATCCGCGCGACGAACAGCACCTCCGACTTCAGCACGTTGCCGATACCCGCGACGACTCGTTGATTGAGTAGCACGTCGTGCAGGGGTTCGGTCGTGAGCAGCGCCAATCGTCGGCGCACTTCCAGGCGGTCAAAGTCCGGATCGGCCAAGTCGGGACCGAGCGCCTGAATCTGCTCGTGCTGTGAGAGTTGCGCTGAGGTGAGAAACTCGGCGACGGGGATGTTGAAGCCGACGGCGACGTATTTCGCTGTGTCGACGCAGATGCGCATCTCGTGGCGAGGCGCGCGCCACCGCTCTCGAGGACGGTAGATGTGCCAGCTTCCGTTCATGCGCATGTGCGTATGGAGGATCAGGTCGCCGCTGAACGTCATCAACAGGTGCTTGCCGCGGGCGGTCACCGAGAGCACGGTGCGTCCGGCCAGAGGCTTGTCGTGATCGATGCGAGTCAGCTTCGGATAGACCGACTCGAATCGAGCAACGCTTCGACCTGCCAGCGCGCGGTGCAAGGTGCGCGCGGCTCGGAAGATGGTGTCCCCTTCAGGCATGACTGGGGGAGGGCAGGCTGCCCCGGTTTCCGCGAGTCACGCCCTGAAGTCCCATCGCCCCGGCAGCGAATCCCGCCTCGACAAAGCAGGACGCGAGCGCATGTGTCGACGCGGGGGCGTTGTCGATGGTCTCGATCAACATGCCGCGCGGCGTATCGCCGCCGGCTCTCGCGCGGTCAATCAGGATGTGCGCGACGCTGCGCGCGACGCGCGAACGGATCGGCTCGGCGTCGGGAATCCAGGTAAGCAGTTGACGCTCGCCGCGCGCGAGATAGGCCGCCAGGGCCCCGTCGACCAGGATCACGAGGGCGCCAACAGTTCGCGTCGGCCCGCGACCCTCCTTCGCGACATCGGCGTGCTTTCCTGACGTTGCGACTTGGGCTTGTCCCTCCGAAGCGACGTCGGTGTGAATTCCCGACCTCCCGATTCGGGCCTGCCTCGCCGAAGCGACGTCGCCGTGCATTCCCGGCGTCGCGAAGGCGGGCCATTTCAACGTCGCTCCATACGGATTGGCAGGGTCGGTGGCCGCCAGTGCAACAACGACTGGCTCGTCTTGGCTGTCTCGAAGCGCACGCACCAGGTCCAACGCTCCAGGCACGGC
>JBEBGB010000315.1:0-5820 GCA_040081675.1 Vicinamibacterales bacterium | reverse complement strand
GCGGCCAGCGGCCACCGCCTGGAACCGTGGGTTCTTGTCCGACGGCGTACCGTCGACGCGACACAGCATGGCGTCGTAGACCAACTGGTAGCGCGCGAAGACGGCCTCTGTGTCCGGACACACCGATTGCAATCGGTTGGTGACGATGGCGATGCGTCCGCCGAGTTGGCGGGTTCGCGTCAGGAAGGTGGCCACGCCTGGAAGCGGAGTCGCCTCGCGTCGTTTCACCCAGGCCGCCCAGCTCTCCTCCGAGAATCCAAGCCCTGCCCGCGCACGCTCCTCCTGGTAGAGCGAGTTATTGAGCACGGTTTCGTCTGCATCGAGGATCACCGCCCACGAGCCAACGGTGTGTGTCCGCGATTCGGTTTCCACACGCGCCGTCGCCAGGCGGTACGTCTGCTCGAAGGCGGCTATGTACTCCGCCGAGCTGCGCACCCACTTGACGCTGTCGGGAACTGCGCCGGCGCCCGCTGTGCTCGCCGTTGCTGGCGGGGGAGTGGGCGTGGGTAGAGACGTTGTGCGCGCCGACCTGCAACTGACGGAGGCAAGGGCGAGGAGGAGAAGGAGGGCGTACCGCGTCTTGGGGGTGCGAGCCGTCAGAAGGGGAAACATTGGGACGCCTCGGAGAATGCCGATACGGATGCAGCGGCCTTGTCAGCGGTGATGCGTGGTGCGTGTTCCACCTGCCGCCTCTGATGCGTCGGCGGAAAAAGCTTCGACCTCGAATGGATTGTCGAAATAGAAGTGCTTGCCGCGCACCCGCGCCCAGATGCTGAAGGCGACGTAGGCCGGCAGGAACAGCGGCCCCCACGCTTCGTACTGGCGCACGTGGACGCGCTCGTGCGCGCGCGTCCATTCGAGCGACGTGGCGTCGACACCGAGAACGACGTGACCGAGCGTGAGTGCGGCGGCGCCGTGTTCGATGAACGTCAGGTGGCGAAGTCCCCACGCGATGGCGGGTCCATGCGCTTCGACCACGCCGTCGACGACTCGGACACGGGCTCGCCGGCAGCCGGCAACGATCGCCGCGACGCCAAGCAGCGTGGCCGGAGTGGCCCAGAGATACCGAAGGATGAACCAGCGCATCCTCATTCGTTGTGGTGCCCTGGTCTGACGCTCCGCAAGATTCTTACGCGCAGCCGCTCGTGTTGCCGCAGTTCATGCACTTGTAGCACGCTCCACTGCGGATCATGATCGAGCCGCACGTCGAGCAGGGCGGCGCGTCTTCCTGGTTCTGAATCGTCGAGAACGGAGTCGCGCTTGCGCCAGCCGCCCGAGGTGCGGAAGCAGCGGGCGTTTCGGCAGAGACAGACGCTGCCGACGCAGCGTGCGCCTCATCCGGATCGCGCCCATTCACCCCGGCGTGGAACTGCGCCTCTGCCGACATGAACTTCGACGCCAGCCACCGGAAGATGTAGTCGACGATCGACTTCGCGAAGCGAATCTCCGGGTTGCGCGTCATGCCGCTCGGTTCGAACCGCACGTGGCTGAACTTGTCGACCAGCGCCTGAAGCGGCACGCCGTACTGCAGCGCGTAAGAAATCGCCTGCGCGAACGCGTCCGCGAAGCCCGAGATGGTCGAGCCTTCCTTCGCCATGACCAGGAAGATCTCACCCGGCTGACCGTTCTCGAACAGCCCCACCGTGATGTAACCCTCGTGGCCCTGGATGTCGAACTTGTGCGTGATGGCTTGACGCTCGTCGGGCAACTTCCTCCGCACCGGCTGGCTGACGAGTGCTGCGGCGGCCTGCGCCACGAGGTCGCCTGCCGACTTGTCCTTCGACGTGTTCAGCGGCTGCGTGCGCTTGCTGCCGTCGCGGTAGATCGAAATCGCTTTCGCGCCGATCTTCCACGACTGGATGTACGCCTGCATGATGTCGTCCACCGTCGCATCCTTCGGCACGTTCACGGTCTTGCTGATCGCGCCCGAGATGAACGGCTGCGTGGCGCCCATCATCTTGATGTGGCCCATGTAGTGGATGGAGCGATTGCCCTTGGCCGCCTTGAACGCGCAGTCGAACACTGGCAGATGCGCGTCCTTCAGGCCCGGCGCGCCCTCGATCGTCTCCTGCACGTCGATGTGGTCGATGATGACGTCGATCTGCGCCTGGGTGTAGCCCAGCTTCTTCAGCGCCATCGGCACGGTCTGATTCACGATCTTCATCATCCCGCCGCCGACGAGCTTCTTGTACTTCACGAGGGCGATGTCTGGCTCGACGCCCGTCGTGTCGCAGTCCATCATGAAGCCGATGGTGCCGGTCGGTGCGAGTACCGTGGCTTGCGCGTTGCGGTAGCCATGCTGCTCGCCCAGTTCCACGGCATCGTCCCAGGACGTCTTGGCGGCGGCGTACAGGTCGGTCGGCACGTTGCGCGCATTCACGTCGCGCATCGCGTCGCGATGCTTGCGCATGACACGCAGGAACGGCTCGCGGTTTTTCTCGTAGCCCGAGAACGGACCACCATGGTCGCGCGCGATCCGGGCCGACTGCGCATAGCCTTCGCCGGTCATCAAGGCGGTGAGTGCGGCGGCGTAGTCGCGACCGGTGTCGCTGTCGTACGGCAGACCACGCGACATCAGCAGGGCGCCGAGGTTCGCATAGCCAAGACCGAGCGGCCGATAGGCGTGGCTGTTCTTTCCGATCATCTCTGACGGATAGCTCGCGTTGTCGACGATGATTTCCTGCGCGGTGATGAGCGTGCGGATACAGGCCTTGTAGGCGACGGTGTCGAACTCGCCGTCGGCCTTCACGAACTTCATCAGGTTGATCGACGCCAGGTTGCACGCCGAGTCGTTCAGGAACATGTACTCGGAGCACGGGTTGCTGCCGTGAATCCGGTCCGTCTCCGAACAGGTGTGCCATTCGTTGATGGTGGTGTCGAACTGCATGCCCGGGTCGCCGCACACGTGCGTGCCCTCGGCGATGAGGCGCATCAGGTCACGCGCTTTGTAGGTGTCCACGACCTCACGATCCCTGACGGCCTTGGTCTCCCACGTCGAATCGTCGAGGACCGATCGCATGAAGTCGTCGGTCACGCGCACGCTGTTGTTCGAGTTCTGGAAGAACACCGACGAGTACGCGGGACCCGTGAACGAGCCGTCGTAGCCGGCGTCAATGAGCGCCCAGGCCTTCTTCTCTTCCTCGACCTTGCAGTTGATGAAATCGACGATGTCCGGATGGTCGGCATTGAGGATGACCATCTTGGCCGCGCGGCGCGTCTTGCCGCCCGACTTGATGACGCCGGCAAACGCGTCATACCCCTTCATGAACGACACCGGACCCGACGCCGTACCGCCGCCGGCGAGCAACTCCCTGGACGAACGAATCGGCGAGAGGTTCGTGCCGGTGCCCGAGCCGAACTTGAAGAGCATGCCCTCGGTGCGGGCCAGCGTCAGGATCGAGTCCATCGTGTCCTGCACCGAGTTGATGAAACAGGCCGAGCACTGCGGCGCCTTCTCGAAGCCGCAGTTGAACCACACCGGGCTGTTGAACGCCGCCTTCTGGTAGACCAGGATGTGCTTCAGGTCATCGCTGAACGCCAGCAGGTCTTCCTCGCTGGCGAAATACTTGTTCGAGCGCGCCCAGTCGGTGATGGTCGTCACTACTCGGCCAATGAGCTGCTTGACGCTGCGCTCACGGTCGGGCGTATCCATCTGGCCGCGGAAGTACTTCGACACCACGATGTTGGTGGCTTGCTGCGACCAGAGCTTGGGAATCTCCACGTCACGCTGCTCGAACACCACCTCGCCGCGTTCGTTGCCAATCATCGCGGACCTCAGGTCCCATTCGACCTCGTCGAACGGATCGAGTCCGGCGTCCGTGAAGAACCGCGGAAAGGTCAGCCCCGGAGCCGACACCGCCGCCTTCTTCGCCTTCGGCTTTTCTGTCTCGACAAACGGCGTCACGGCTGACGAACCGCTCGACTCCACAATCTGACCAGCACTCGAGGCTTGGTAGCCCGCGACTTCCTTCATCATCCCGCTCCGTTTGCTCCGAGGACCGTGCCTCGGATCGCGCCATCGAGCACCCCAGCCCCAGGGGTCCGACCGGCCGTCTATATCTTTTGTGCAGCTTCGGTGTTGACCGAACCGGCGTTCGAACCCATCAGGACGGATGCCTCGGACCGCTGGGAACGGTCGCGCTGCATTCGTCTCGTCTGTGTGAAAAACAGCGATTCAATATGCGCCGCTGTAACGGCGATGTCAAGCGACCATACACCATATATTGTGCTTTTGTTTTAGGGCGGTCGCAAGATGTGGACAACTGTGGAAATGTTAGTGGATGAGTTAAGTGCCGCAGAATCTTATTGTTGAGTTGATCAACTGACGCTAAGAACCGACCGTCGCGATGTCAAAAAATGGGGGCGCGCATGCCCCAATATTTTTTCGAGACCGTCCCTCGGGAGGCCTGAAGCCCCCCAAGGAACCAACTCGGCGGGGAGGGAGGTCGACTTCAACGACCTCCCGCAAGCTCGGGCGGGGTGGATGGATGGTTCGGTGCCCTCCCGCAAGAATGCAGAAGGGACGAGGTAACCGCCGAGTCGAGCAATGCGAATGCCAGTACGCGGGTCGGTTAACTGGCCAGATTCGGCTTCTGCGTCGTCTCCCAATCCGCGAGGCGTGGCAACTTTACGCAGGTGCCCTTCACGCCGAGTAAGAAGTGTCGTGTCGAGTGATGGAACCGTCGAGATTGTGGAGGATGTCGGGTGACGAGCGGAATACGCTAGCGACCCAACAGCTGAGCTGCGAGCGCGGCTGCCTTGTCGGCGAGGTTGTTCGCAAAAACAAGATTACGTGCCTTCAGCGCGTCTTCAGCCTGCGTCGCGAAACGTCTGGCCGTGTCGTACTGGTTGCGCGCATCGACGTTGAGCGCCTTGTAGTCGACTCGGCCGAGATCTGACGTGGCCCGGGCAATGAGGTTGCGCACGCCACGTTCGACTTCCGCCTCCCGTTGGGTCGGCGTCGTCTGCAGCGTGGTCGGGGATGCGGGCTTCGGCGCTTCCTCTGACTTGGGCGCCTCAGTCGCTGCCTGTTCAACCTTGGCGGGCTCTGCCGGACGCGGCGCTTCCGCACGGGGCGCCACAGGGGGCCGTGGCCTCAGCGACGGCGTGGCTTCATCGGGCAAGGCAATGATCGGAGCCTGTTGCGGCTCGACCGCCTCCACCACACGCGGCGGCGCAGACGGCATCTCGAGTGGCGGCAGTTCGAGCAGGGGCTTTGCTTGCGGGTGGGCGCAGGCAACAGCGGTGATGCTCGTCAGCATGAATACACTCACTCGCAGCCAGGCGCGCGACGCCTCTGGGGACGCCAGTCTGCGAGCGCACACGTACCCGGTGAGCGGCGCAGTCATGTGTGTGTCCGACCTGAGTTGTTTGTCTGTGTCTCTACCGGCGCGCATTCGTCTGCCCTGCTCATTACGCCTGCGGCAGCAGGAGCGTAAACGTCGTTCCCTTCCCTGGAGTGGACTGTACCTCAATCTCGCCGTCGTGCATCTGTACCGTCCGGAACACCATGGACAAACCGATGCCGCTGCCCCGCTCCTTCGTCGTGAAATACAAATCGAAGATCTTCTGCAGATGTTCGGGCTTGATGCCCACGCCCGTATCAGTCACCGTCAGCTTGACACGCCGCCCGCGCGCGGCCTCGCACCCAATGGTGAGCGTGCCTCCCTCAGGCATAGCTTGGCAGGCGTTCAGGGCAAGATTCAAGATCGCCTGGCGAAGCATCGCCGGGTCTCCGTTCACCTCCGGAGCTCCATTTTCACTGACGATGATGTTCACGTGACGTTGTTCGGCTTCTGGCCTCACGATCGGGACCACTTC
>JBEBGB010000314.1:0-5824 GCA_040081675.1 Vicinamibacterales bacterium | reverse complement strand
GGAGAGGTCGGCGACCTGCTCCTGTTGCTGGAGCACCCGTCGGTTCTCACACTGGGCGTGCGTGGCGACGGTGGCCGTGCACACATTCTCGCGTCAGACGACGAGTTGACGTCGCGCGGCATCAGCGTCTTCGAGGCTGGTCGCGGTGGTGACGTCACCTACCACGGTCCTGGGCAGATTGTTGGTTACCCGATCATCGATCTGAATCCCGATCGACGAGACGTGCACAAGTACGTGCGCGACCTCGAAAGCGTCTTGATGCGTGTGGCGGACGACTACGGCATTCACACCTCCCGCGTCGAAGGGCTCACTGGCGTGTGGGCAGGCGACGAGAAGTTGGCGGCGATCGGTATCCGCATCTCCCGCTGGATCACGAGCCACGGCTTCGCGCTGAATCACACGACCGATCTCTCGCACTTTGGCCTGATCGTGCCGTGCGGAATTGCCGACCGTGGCGTGACTTCGCTGGCGCGTCTGGGATGTTCCGTCAATCGCGAGGACGTCGAAGCCCGAATCGTGTCCCGCTTTGCTGAAGTCTTCGATCGCATCGCGATCGATCCAATCATGCCAGTCGCACAGCACGAGGCCTGAGGTGAGGATCGGCAAAGGCGTGGAACCGACGCGTGTGACGCGAGCTGCCTCTGTCGCCTTGCTGCTCGTCATCGCTGCGACGGCAACCCTTCTGCTCATCGCCTACCCGTCGCTGCCGGATCTGTTGCCGGTGCATTTCTCTCGACGTGGCGTGCCCGACGGATGGCAGTACCGGACGCTGCCGCGCGTCCTCATTCCTGTTGGCGTGCAGGTGATGCTCGCGACGATCCTCGGGACGGTCGCAGCGCTCTTGTTGTCGCGCCCGCATGGCGAACTCGATCGCGGCGCGCCGGACGTTCGTGCCGCCGCGACAGCGGCGGAAGCAGTCGTTCTCCTCACCCTGATTTGGGTCGTATTCCAGGGGTACGCCGCGTTCTCGCTCGCGCAGCTCTGGGTGAATGACCGAGCCTCGCTTCCTTTCTACAACCTGGCCGAGATCGCCAGCGGGCTCCTGTCCGTGGTTGTTGCGGTTCACGCACACCGCCAATTGGGTAGGCCAGAGCCCCGTCCGTTCGTGGCCGCACATTGGCGGCTCGGGCAGCTCTACAAGAATGCGGACGACCCGGCGCTGTTCGTTCCCACGCGTGACGGTCGACGCTGGACGCTCAACTTCGGACGACCGGTGGCCGGTGCGCTGCTCGGCGTCGTGCTTGTAGTCGGCGTGCTGGGACCCACCGCGCTACTCGCGCTTGCTCTTCGGTAACTCATTCATTCTTTGAGGGATAGCAGATATCGATTGGACGCCTGGAATAAACGGGCGCCCGTCGGTGTTTTCTAGGCCAGCGAGGGAGAGATGAGCGATACGAAGGATGCCCGGCTCCTCGCCAGGCTGCAAGCGGGCGACGAGACGGCGTTGCGCGACCTGGCTGAGGCGTACGGCTCGAAGATCTACCAACTGGCGTTCCGTTACCTCCGTAACAAGGAGGACGCAGAAGAAGTGATGCAAGACGTGCTGTTCAAGGTCCATCGGAAGGTCAGCGCCTTTCGTGGAGACGCGGCACTGTCGTCCTGGATCTACCGGATCACGTTCAACGCCGCGATGTCACGGCTTCGCACGGCCAAGTATCAGCGCACGATGCGGGACGAACTCTCGATCACGATGACCGACGCCGACGAGCAGCCGAGCGCGCGGCTCGATCTGGCCGACTGGTCGGATATGGCCGACGAGCAGGTCTATCGCTCCCAGCTGCGCACGAGGGTCTTCCGGGCCATCCTGTCGTTGCCGGCGATTTACCGCGCGCCCGTCATGCTGCGCGACATTCAGGGCATGTCCACTGAAGAGGCGAGCGCCATGCTTCGCGTCAAGGATCAGACGCTGAAGTCGAGGCTGCACCGTGGTCGACTCATCCTTCGCAAGCAGCTCGCGGACTTTGCGGGCGGGCTCACGCTGCATCACGCGACCGCATAACGCGGACGCTCGAATCCACACGACACTCCACGACTGCACACTGCCCGCCGCCCGTCCGCGCAAGGGACATGAGCGGGCAGTGTTCCTAAGGCACGGCTCATTTTGCTCGTATTCTCCGTGTCCTCGATTTCCCTCGGTGTCCTCTGTGGTAGAGCCTTTGAGTCATATTGCAACCAGCTCTAAAGCCGGGACATCCACGTGATCGCTTCGGTGGCAATGTCCGGCGGAAGCTCGTGGCGTCCTTCGAACTCCCGGAACGTCACGTCGAACCCCATCGACCGCAGGCGCGGGACGATCACCCGACTGCACTGATCGATCGGCAGAATCTGATCGGCCTTTCCGTGTGAGAAGAAGAAGCGTGGGCGTCCGTGCGCTGGTGCTTGCATGATGAACCCGGGCGAGCACGCGACCACGCGCGGAAACAGGTCGCCGTTGGCGAGACCGAGAGACAGGGCGTAGGACGCACCGTCAGAGAAGCCACCGATGGCGAGGCGAGCGGGGTCGACCGCGAGACGTGCGTACACATGTTCGAGCGCTCGATTGAGAAACGCGACGTCCTCCCCGAAGTCTCCGCGAATGGCATCCCACGTCCCATTGCGCGAATCGGGCGCGAACACGGCGACACCCGCTTGCTCTGCCGCCGGTCCGATCCGGGTCAACATCCGAGCTCCGGTCTGAGTCGCACCATGCAGAAACACCAGGAGCGGCACTGGCGTATCGCGAGACACGCCGGTCGGAATCTGAAGCACGCCGTCGCGTCCGTTGGGCTCGAGTCCGAGCGGACCGGAGGTGAGCGATGTCGTGACGCCAGTTCGAGGTGTCGCGCGGAGTCGTCCGTCGCGCCCGGCGCCGGATTGCGCGCGTGCCTTCCCCACGCCGCCAACAGCCACCGACGCGAGGACTGCCGCTGCGGTTGCCGCGAATTGCCGACGCGTGACTTCGACAGTCATGGTGTGCTGCGCTCCAGTCCACAAGCGTAAGGTGGGAGCGTGACGCGATCAACAGGCGCCTCGAGGTGGCGTCTCGGCGCGGCGTTCATCATCGTGTGCGTGGTGGTGACGCGGGCCTACGTCGTCCAGGGACAGACAGACTGGAAACCCATCGCCGGTCGAACGAGGTCGTCAGGCCATGAACATGGGAGCTGCGCCCGCACCGTCAGCGCCACCGTCTCATCTTCGAGTATGGATCGTGACCGGCCCGCGCACGAGTTTACGTGCTCCCCGAGTGACCGCGTCCAGATTCGCGGTAGCATGCGACAGGGATGCCTGCCCTTCTCGTACGTGCTCAGCTCGCGTGCCTTCTGCTCTTCCCCCTGATCGCCGAGGCGCAGGACCGCGAGCGCAAGCAGGCCCGGGCGTCGCGGGTGGCGGAAGCCACCATCCGCGTGGACGGCCGGCTCGAGGAAGAAGTCTGGCAGCGGGCCACGGCGATCTCCGACTTCGTTCAGAAGCAACCTGACGAGGGAGCACCGGCCACCGAACGAACCGAGGTGCGCTTCGCCTTCGACAACGAGGCACTCTACGTCGGCGCTCGCATGTACTCGAGCACTCCCATCCAGGCGCCGCTCGGCCGGCGCGACGAAAGCGAGCAGGCAGAATATCTCGAGGTCTCGCTCGACACCTATCTCGATCGACGCACCGCTTCGGCCCTCGGCGTCACCGCCACTGGCGTCCGCCTCGATCACTTCTACGCCAGCGACGACGAGTCCAACGACGACGCCACGTTCAACCCGGTGTGGGAGGCGCGCACGTCGATCGACAGCAACGGGTGGACGGCGGAGCTCTGGATTCCGTTCTCGCAGCTGCGCTTCAACGAGCGGACGCCGCAGATCTGGGGTCTCAACGTCCGTCGCTGGATCCCGTCGAGGAACGAGGAAGCCTTCTGGTCTCCGGTGCTCAGAACCGAGGAGCGCTGGGCCTCTGTCTTCGGCGACCTTCACGGCCTTGACGGCGTCCGTCCGGGCCAGCGCATCGAAGTCACCCCCTACACGGCGGCCGGCGCGCGCGTCGTCGCCGACGCCCCGGACGACAACCCGTTCAACTCAGGCGCGAACCTCACCGGACGGATCGGCGGCGACGTCAAAATCGGGATCGGATCGAGCCTGACGTTCGAAGCCACCGTGAATCCCGACTTCGGTCAGGTCGAAGCCGACCCTGCCGAGGTGAATCTGTCGGCCTTCGAGACCTTCTTCGACGAACGGCGCCCGTTCTTCGTCGAGGGCGCGAACCTTCTGCGCGGCAACGTCAACAACTACTTCTATTCCCGTCGCATCGGCGCGCCGCCTTCCGGTCCGGCCGATGGCGACTACGTGGACTACCCCTCGACCACGACGATTCTTGCGGCCGGCAAGCTCACGGGACGCCTCAAATCGGGGCTCTCGATCGGCCTGCTCGGGGCTGTCACCGACGATGAGTCGGCGCGTATCGTCAACGGTGGACAGTTCGGCCGGGTCCAGGTCGCGCCGAGAACCACCTACGGTGTGGGGCGGCTGACGCAGGAGATCGGGTCGCAGGGCTCCGTCGTCGGCCTCATGGGCACCGTGGTGCGACGCGAGCTCTCGCCCGGCGATGTGCTGGCAAATCAGCTCACGCGGAACGCGCTCACGCTGAGCGGCGACTCCGTGATCAGATTCGGCGACTACGAGCTGCAGGGCTATGCAGGCCTCAGTTATGCCGACGGCGAGACCGGGGCGTTGCAACGGCTGCAGCGAGCGAGCGCCCGTTACTATCAACGCCCGGACATCGACTACGTGACGTTCGATCCGAACCGCACGTCGCTCACGGGCAGCAAGGGCGGGTTCTCGGTCGAGCGGCAGAACGCGCGCCACTGGCTGTGGCTCGTGGACGCTGCGTACGAGACACCCGGATTCGAGACCAATGACATCGGACGGTTCACGTCGGGTGACGGCATCCGGATCAACGGCTCGACCGGATACCAGCAGACAACGCCGGGACGCCGATTCCGCGAGTACTCGCTCAACGTCGGTCAGGAGATGGAGTGGACCTACGGCGGCGATCGCCAGGTGTCGAGAACATTCTCGAACCTCAGCGTGACGTGGCCGAACTTCTGGGAAGCCGAGTTCGAGACCAGCTACGACTTCCGCCGGCAGGACATGCGGCTCACACGCGGGGGACCCTCCATGGAGGCACCGAGCGGCTGGGCGACGAACCTCCGCTTGGAGACCAGCGACGCGGCTGAGACCACGGCCGGTATGGAGAGCACCTACGCGAGGACCGAAGATGGCGGCCTCACGTTCGCTCTGGAAGGCGAGCTCGCCATTCGACCCGCCCCGCAGTGGCGCCTCGCCATCGCGCCACGCTACGAGCGCGAGGTCAACACGCAGCAGTATGTCGCGACCCTGGCGGGCGGCCGGCCGGCGACCTATGGCAGCAGTTACATTTTCGGCCGCGTCGACCGCACCACCTACTCGGCACAGATCCGCTTCAACTTCACCTTCAAGCCGGATCTGAATCTGGATCTGTACGCCGAGCCGTTCGCGTCGAGCGGACGCTACGAGAGTCTTGGCGAGCTTGCGGCCCCTCGTGGACGGCTGCTCCTGCCGATCGATCCGGCGACCGTGGGCGTCCGCGCCCGCAACTTCAACGTGCAGTCATTCCGCAGCAATCTGGTGCTGCGCTGGGAGTGGCGGGCCGGCAGCACGCTGTACTTCGTCTGGCAGCAGGACCGCGCGCAGGACGAAGGACAGCACTCCCTGGCGACTGCCGGCGATCTCTTTCGCGCCTTCGGCGCTCCGGGCGATCACTCGATTGCCGTGAAGGCCAGCTACTGGTTCTCACCCCGCTGAACGAGCGGGAAGGCAGAAAG
>JBEBGB010000313.1:0-5829 GCA_040081675.1 Vicinamibacterales bacterium | reverse complement strand
CGGGTTGCTGACGCCGGAGAATGTCGGCGAGTTCGTCATGTTCAGGGGCGTCATCATGTCACCGCAGCCGCCGGCCGCTACCGTGTCTGCGTCGTAGCGATGCGCGGCGGCAGCGGCGGAAGGATGTCGGAAGGATCCGGCCAATAGCGACGGCTCAAGTAGTCCAGCGCCGTTACGAGACCGATCCGCTGCGGAAGGGTGACGAGCAGCGCGGTGCCGACCGCGCCAATAATGACGAGCCCATACACCCACGACCGCGGGCCGACACCGAAGTAGATTGCGGCAATAGCCGGGAAGAGCAGGATGCGGTGGCCGATGATCCAGAACGCCCATGTATCGCCGGGGCTGCGCTCGTACACGAGGCCGCACGCTGGGCAGCCTGTGCGCAGCGTCGCCCAACCTTGCAACAACGACCCGTTGCCGCAGTGCGGACATCGCAGGCGCAAGCCGCGTCTCAGGACCGTCCGGGGGCGAACAGTCTCGGGCAGGACGCTCTGACGCGTCAACGCCGTGCCGTCTGTGCAGACGTCCGTATGCACGATTGACCGGTCCATTATGAAACGAAGACGCGTGAAGTCCACCCTGGAAGGCAACCTCTTGCCAGATTGTGAGATGGCCTGGGACGCCAGAAAAAAGGGCCTGCAGAGAATCTCCGCGGGCCCCTGAAAACTTTGGTTGCGGGGGGGACCGCCAGAACTCCGCGCAACGAGGGCCGGCTCCGCCCGGCGCCACCGACGCGGGCGTGCGGCCGCTTGTCGGTGCTCGCAGACGACGCTACGATGAGCACATGAGCGTCGCCCAACTCCTGAAAAGCGCCAAGACCCTGCCAAAGCGGGAGCGCGAACGTCTGGTTCGCGAGATTCTCGCTCTGGAGAATCCCGCGCGCGCAGACAGGCCATCTGGACGCCGGCCGGCACGCGTGACATGGCCCGACGTTGAAGCACGCGCGAAACTGATCGTCGGTGATCGAGTTCTGCCGAATCTCGTCCTGCTCGAACGCGGAGAGGAAGCGTACTGACGCTCATGCGCGTTTACGCCGACAGCAGCTTTCTGGTGTCGTGCTATCTGATTGATGCGAATACGGCTCGCGCCAAAGCCTTTCTGTCCGAACACAGCGGACCTTTGCCCTTCACCGCGCTTCACGAACTGGAGGTTCGGAACGCCCTGCGACTTGGCGTTTTCCGCCAGCTGATCACGGACGAGCAGGCGAAGGCCGCTGCGGCGGCGATCGACGCAGACGTGCGAAATGGCCGACTCGTGCGCACTACCGTAAGGTGGCCCGTCGCATTTCGAGCGACATTGCGGCTCAGTGAACAACACGCAGCGAAGACGGGAACGCGGAGCCTGGACACTCTTCACATCGCGTCAGCGAGGGCGCTCCGTATGAAGGAGCTAGCCACGTTCGACTCGCGCCAGCGGGCGCTTGCTGTCGCTGCCGGCATGACGCACGTCGTCTAGGCTTCCAGGTTTCTGGAAGCCTAGAAAGCGTTTTGGTTGCGGGGGCAGGATGCCGTCAATACCGACCGGCCTGTACATCGTGGCGGCCTGAGCTTAAACGGAGTCGGACTCCTTGATTGCGTCAGGCGAGCGGCGCTGCGCCACACCAAGGGTCAGTTTGCCATTCGCGGATTCTAGAGTCAGCGCTTTCGCTCAGGCTGCCCTCTCCTGTCGCCCTTATAATCCTGCGCACGTTGGCCCTCACTCCCGGCACCCGGCTCGGCGTCTACGAGATCACCGCGAAGATCGGCGAGGGCGGGATGGGCTCGGTTTACCGCGCCACGGACACCACGCTCGGCCGTCAGGTGGCGATCAAGATCCTGCCGGACGCCTTCGCCGCTGACCCCGACCGCGTGGCGCGCTTCGAGCGTGAAGCGAAGACTCTCGCCGCATTGAATCATCCCCACATCGCCGCGATCTACGGCTTCGAGAAGTCGGCGGGGCTGCACGCGCTTGTCATGGAGTTGGTCGAGGGCGAAGACCTGTCGCAACGGATTGCGCGCGGTGCCATTCCCGTCGACGAGGCGCTCCCGATCGCGAAGCAGATCACGGATGCCCTCGAAGCCGCGCACGAGCAAGGGATCATTCATCGCGATCTGAAGCCCGCGAACATCAAGCTGCGCAGTGACGGGACCGTGAAGGTGCTCGACTTCGGCCTCGCGAAAGCGATCGAACCACTAGCGGGTTCGTCGCCGAACATGTCGATGTCGCCGACAATCACTACGCCCGCGATGACGCAGGCCGGAATGATCCTCGGCACAGCGGCTTACATGTCTCCCGAGCAGGCTCGCGGCAAGACGGTCGACAAGCGGACTGACATCTGGGCGTTCGGCTGCGTGCTGTTCGAGATGCTCACTGGCACGCGAGCATTCGCCGGTGATGACGTCTCAGAAGTCCTGGCGTCGGTGCTAGCAAGGGAGCCGGACTGGGCACGCCTCCCCGCTTCACTCTCGCCTGCGCAAATCACCTACACGCGGCGCTGCCTTCACAAGGATCTCAGGCAACGGATCCACGACATCGCGGACGTGCGCCTCGCGCTGGAGGGCGCGTTCGAGACGGCCAGACCGCAGGCAGGGTCGAGCCGTGAGGCTCCGAGACGTTGGACATCGCGAGCCGGGCAAGCCGCCGGACTGGTGTTCATCGCCGTTGCGTTGACCGCATTATTCACATGGTTTTCTACCCGCCCCGTTGGCTCTGTGTCGCCGCGCATCGCGCGTCTCGGATTGGCGCTACCAAGCACCGCCGCAGTGAGCGTCAGCGGGCTCGATCGGGATCTGGCCATCACGCCCGACGGCGATCGTGTGGTCTACGTCGGCAACCACGGCACTCAGTTGTTCGTTCGCGCGTTGACGAGCCTTGAACCGACGGCTGTGTTCACGGGCGCGCCACGCGGTCCGTTCGTCTCCCCCGACGGCAAGTGGATCGCGTTCTTCGACGGGAATGCGGTGAAGAAGGTCGGAGTCAGCGGTGGCCCAACCGTCAGCCTTGGCGAGATACGTCAAGGAAGCGGAAGCGGTCTTCGAGGCACGAGCGGCACATGGGGCGAGGACGGCACGCTCATCCTGGCCCGAGCAGGTGACGGGGCGGTTGGGCTTCAGCGCATGTCAGCCAGTGGAGGCCCCGTCGAAACACTCACCAAGCCGGACCCCGAGCGGGGCGAGGGGGACCACCTCTGGCCAGAGTGGCTGCCGGGCGGGCGAACCGTCCTGTTTACGATTCAGCCGATTTCCGGGGGCCCCAACGTGGCGCAAGTAGCGCTCCTTGACGTGCAGACGGGCCAGCGCAAAGTACTGGTGCGGGGCGGAAGCCACGCCCATTACGTGCCAAGCCGGTCCGCGCGTCTCGGGCACCTTGTCTTCGTGATGGCGGGCACGCTGCGGGCCATTCCGTTCGACACCTCCACGCTTGAGATCACAGGGACACCAGAGCCTGT
The DNA here is from genome assembly GCA_040081675.1 of Vicinamibacterales bacterium. Taxonomy (GTDB): domain Bacteria; phylum Acidobacteriota; class Vicinamibacteria; order Vicinamibacterales; family CAVVIG01; genus CAVVIG01. The sequence continues at coordinate 2,399 of JBEBGB010000313.1, read as the reverse complement.
CGTGCCGAACGTGTTGACCACACTGTCAGGAGGAGTGGACGCGGTGGTTTCGCGCGACGGGACACTGGCCTACGTCGCCGGGACTGCCGACGCTCGGCTGCGGACGCTCGCGTGGGTGGACCGGGAGGGCGTTCAGTCGCCGGTCGCGGCACCCCCGCGTTCCTACCTGTATCCTCGACTGTCACCGGATGGCACGCGGGTCGCCGTCAGCGCAGAGGATCAAGAGTATGACTTGTGGCTGTGGGACGACGGTCGCACAACCCTAGGCCGCCTGACGTTCGATCCCGCCCTCGATTCGTGGCCCGTGTGGACACCCAATGGACGCCGCGTCATCTTTCGGTCGCAGAGAGGTGGAGCACCGAACATCTTCTGGGTGGCGGCGGACGGGACGGGAGACGTCGAACGGCTGACCGAAAGCGCCAACGCGCAGTTCCCCACAGCCGTATCACCGGATGGTCTTCGCCTGATCTTCACGGAAACCACGGCGGCAGGAGGCGACATCATGGTTCTCATGCTGGATGGGTCTCGCCGAGTCTTGCCGCTCCTGCGGTCACCGTTCTCCGAGAGCAACGGCGTCGTGTCTCCCGACGGTCGCTGGCTCGCCTACTCTTCTAATGAGTCGGGCCGGGTCGAAGTCATTGTTCGTCCGTTTCCAGATGTCGAGAGCGGCCACTGGCTGGTGTCGACGGCAGGCGGCAGTCGGCCCCTCTGGGCACGCAGCGGCCGAGAGTTGTTCTACGTCGCTCCGACAGGCGCATTGATGCGCGTCGGCGTTGAACGCGCCTCGACATGGATGGCCAGTGCGCCCACCCCATTGCTGAAAGACGGTTCGGTATTCATTCCGGACGGCAGCACCGGGCGGATGTTCGATGTGGCACCTGATGGCCGGCGGTTCCTCATGGTCAGGCCAGGCGTCGGAGAATCAACGGGTGCGACACCAGACCTGATTGTGGTCCAGCACTTCGACCAGGAACTCGAACGCCTCGTGCCTTCCAAATGAGCCGCGCATCCGCTGTCGCGGCGGATCGGCGCCTAACGAACAGTCCGGCGGAGGTCCTGTCACTCGATCTCGCAGGATGGCTACTCGCCGACGCTCTCGAACGCGACTTCCAGAAGTCGACTGTCGATGAACATCCCGGCCTCGATCAAGTCCTCGATCAATGGACGGGCGTGGTCGATGTGCCCGTGGTTCTTCGAGCGCAGAACCACGCCGAGCGAGCCAATGGCCGGTACTCCGCGAGCCACGGCACAACGACGAGCCGCACGGTCGTCGAGCACCGCCCGTCTCGATGTGCCAAGGCTATGCGCGATGACCTGCGATTCACCGGACCCAAGGTCCCAGTGCTCGATACTCGGCACGACCGTGACATTCTCAACTCGGTACCGCTCTGCCCACTCTAACGCCGCAGAGGCTGTCCGATCCTTGTCTTGCCCGGCGAGGACTTCTTCGATGACGGCGCTTGGAACCAGGATGGTGGGAGCCAGTCCCTCGATCAAGTCGAGTCGGCTGATGCGGGCGAACAGAATGAGCGGTGAGGCGTTGACGACCCACGCCTCACTCACGATGAATCTCGTCCTGTAGTTCCTCAGCCGTCACTTGGACGACGGGGATGCGCCGATGCGCGAGTTCGTCAATGAATTCCGCGCGGCTCGTGCCGGCGATTTCGGCTGCCTTCGACTGCGAGACTTCGCCGTGCGAGTACCAAAGTAGCGCCGCCGCGACGCGCATCTCTTTCACGAACTCGGTCGGCGACAGCCGTAGCGCCGAGAGCGCGCCTTCAGGTACGTCGAACGTTATGGTCGGCATTGGCGTCCACCCTCTCCAACGTCAGGATACCGCGACGGCTGCCAGGAGTGAACGGTTGGGTCTGTCCATTCAAACGGGACGCCTGAAGGGCGCCGCGAGGTTCTACCGATTGCCGGCAGACAACTGAAGTCTTGTGGTTAGCCCACTGTCTTTAGCGACTCATCTCGCCGCTGCCAATCGCCCGCTTCATCCAGCTCCAGCTCATCGTCGCTGAGCACCGTCCTATCAAATCTCGTCTTGCTCGAACCGGCGAGGACGCCGGCGCCGTATGCGCGTATACGCCGACAACCGCTTTCTGGTGTCGAGTGAAACTGATCCGGTGATCACACCGGGCGATCGCGCTTCGTTATCGCAACGGCATCGCTTTGAGCAGCGCCTCAACGCGCGCGGAATCGCCGTCAATCAGGACGGACATCAGGGCGCTGTTCGCCGGCCTGCCCGGATTGAGCACGATGAGCAAGTTCTGGTGCGGCAGACCGTTGTCAGTAGTAGACAGCTGTCGGTAGCCTCTGCCGAGGGGAACCTGGACCGGCGAGAAGGCCGCTGACACATTGGGAGCGTCGTGGCCCATCAAGAATCTGAACTGGGCGGT
>JBEBGB010000029.1:0-20562 GCA_040081675.1 Vicinamibacterales bacterium | reverse complement strand
TCGTGCTCGTGGTGGTTGCGCTGCGCCTGAAAATACGGGCGCTCGAGCAGCAAGGCTAGAGCGTTATTCGAATCGTCCCTTCGACTACTTGAGGCTCAACACGTAAGCCACCAGCGCATCGATATCTGCCGCTGGCAAGGCGGCGAAGGACTTCATGGTCACGGTGTCCTTCTCTTTCTTCGCGGCTTTTGCCGCCGCGGCTTTTGGATCGGTCAGCCACAGCTTTACAGTCGGCGCGTCAATGTGACTCCCGACTCCGTCCAACGGACGCTTGGCGTTGCCCTTTCCCTGCAGGGCATGACACAGGCTGCACTTCTGCTCCGTATACAGCGCTGCTCCGCGCGCCACCGCGGCGTCCTGAGCGAAGGCTGGCACCGCGGCACCAACCGCAAGCGTTCCGGCAAAGAGGATCAGTAACGGTCGTCGCATTTTTCTTCTCGCTCCCCGAACGGCTGGTGCCGCTCGTCATGCTCTCATTCTTGCACGCCTGACATCTTCGCGCCGACCCACGGAGCTCAGGTTTCCCATGGGGACGTGCACTCTGATTTGTTCCGTGTTCTCCGTCCGTCGTCCGTGTTCTCCGTGTTTGGCTTCTTGTCATCGAGCCCGTTCCTAGTGACCCCCTCGCACGACCGTCGCAGCCCGGCGTTCTTCGCGCAGTGCCGACAGCCACTGCACCCATGCGTCGATGCCTTCGCCGGTGGCTGCCGATACCGCGATCAGGGCCGGTCGCGGCATCACCATCGACAGGTTCTCTTCGATGCGGGCCACGCTGATGTCCTTCAGGACCGGCAGCAGGTCGACCTTGGTGAGCAACACGAGGTCCGCCTTGCGGAACATCGTCGGATACTTGAGCGGCTTGTCTTCGCCTTCTGTCACCGAGAGCGCGACAACGTTGACGTCCTGGCCGAGGTCGTAGACGGCAGGACAGACCAGATTGCCTACATTCTCGATGAAGAGCACATCGAGTTGCCGCCAGGGCAACCGGTGCAGACCCTTGTGCACCATGTCCGCGTCGAGATGACAGGCCGAGCCCGTCGTGATGGCTTCTGCCACGATCCCCGCCGCACGTACTCGGCGAGCGTCGTTGTCGGTCGCCAGATCGCCAACCAACACACCGAGCGACGCGGTGCCACTCAGACTGCGCGCGGTCGCTTCGAGCACGGCCGTCTTGCCGGATCCCGGGGACCCCATCAGGTTGATGACCGCGACACCATGATCGTGAAAGTGTTCGCGGTTGTGACGCGCCGCGCGATCGTTATTGGCGAGAATGCGTTCGTGCACCGTCACCGGGACGAGGTCGCTGTCGCCGCAGCCACATGAGTCGCACATCACGGCACCTCCAGTTCAACGCGTTCCAGAATGATTTCATCGCCGGAGGCCAGACGCGCGGGACTACCGCAGGTCTCGCACGTCAACCGCCGGCCGGGCTGAATGTCTCCATGTCCGTTCGGGCATGACCAGCGTTCCGGTACCTCGTCCACCTCCATCGGCGCATCCTCGCAGATGGTGCGCACGCGAAATGTGTCGTAGGCAGTCTTGAACAGCGACACGTCCAACCCGGCCGCCTGTCCAACCCGAACACACACGCGTTTCACCGACAACGCGTGCCGCTCACGTGCCAGAGCTTCGATCTGATCGAACATGGACTGAACGATGGAGTATTCATGCACGGCTCGACTCCATTTCGCCGGTGATGGGCGATGGGTCGGCGATGGGCGCACCCGACGCGGCGGTCTCGCGCGGCTCGCCGGCCACGAACACCGGTGCGCGCTTCTCGAAGAATGCACGGAGACCTTCTGCGAACTCAGGTCCGTTGGCGGCGCGCGCGAGGGCATCGAGCTCGCGGTCGAGATGGTCGTCCAGCCGGTCCATGCCGGACGATTGATTCAGCAGTTCCTTGGCAACCGCAAAGGCACGTGGCGGCCCAAGCGTGAGGCGTTCGGCGGTCTGCAGCACTGCGGTCTCGAACCCGTCAGCAGGGAGCACCGACGTGACCAGTCCGTAGTCGCGTGCTTGCGTTGCCGTGAGGCGAGGGTTGAGGAACAGCAGTTCGAATGAGCGGCGCAGACCAATGAGGCGAGGCAGCATGAACGTCGTGCTCTCGGCGCCAGTGAGTGCGGTCTTCGAATAGGCCCACTCGAATGCCGCCCGGTCCGATGCCAGCACGAGATCGCAGGCCATGGCGATCCCCATCCCACCCGCCGCAGCCACACCGTCCACTGCCGCGATGAATGGCTTCGGGGCGCGCCGAATCTCGGAGATGGCGCTGTGGATGTACTCGAGTATCTGCTTGAACACGTCGCCGTACTGCGGAGGGCTGCCGGCGTCTGGTCGACGGTACTCGGCGCCTGTCAGGTACTCGAGGTCGGCCGGCGTGCCGCCGTCCCGGATGAACTTGAGGTCGGCGCCACTGCAGAACATGCCAGGCAGTCCCCTCAAGACCACTGCGCGAATCTGAGGATCGCGCGCGAACTGCAGGGCGGCGCGCCTGAAGTCCTGCGCGGTCTGCACGTCCATGGCGTTGAACCGCGTCGGGCGATTGATGGTGATGACACCGACAGCGCCGGATCGCTCGGACAGGATGGCGGTCATGGTTCACGATCCTCTCGCGGTGACGCGAGCGCGCGGGTGCCCTGGGGCTGTCGCAACCACTGGCGTTCGCAGGCAACCGGCTGCCGCGGGTCGTTGCGCCGTCGCGCAGTCAGTCTCTGCGGGCGCGTCTGCGTGCCCGGCGGAATGAGCTGACCTGACTCGTCGATCGACCACGGCTCGACGCCGTGTGGCTCGCGGGCGCCAATCGTGTCCAGTGCGAGCTGACCACGGGCAACAAGCCGCAGTCCTGCGGCGAGGAGCGGCCCGGACGCCTCCCGCATCATCCACTCCTGATGCGCATATGCGTAAGCCTTCAGCATGTCCTGGGCCTGCCAGGCGCGCGCGCGCCCGGCCAGCGGCGACACGGGGAAGCCCCACGAGCGCAGGAGCGGCGCACCGCCGTCGGGTTCGCTGTTCACGAGGTGCACCGTCGCCCTGGTCTCCGGCTGCCCATCGACAATCGCATCACGCACCGCGCGGATGCCGATGTACGCCGGCCGCCGGTCGACGCGGCGCACGGTGAGATCGCTGAAGTGCAGGTTCAGCAGGCGATGGCGATAGGCGTCGAGCATCGGCTGCGTCAAGAGAAAGAGATATCCGTCGAGCAGCACGAGATCCGGGCGGTGGTCGCGCAGGAGGTCAACCGTTTCACGGTCGAAGACCTCGCGTGCCTGCAGGTCTCGCGTCACCTTCGTCGCGCGCCTCGCGTAGAAGGCGCGGATGTCGTGCGTGACCACGGGAATGCCCCGCTCGCGCAGCCGCGCGGCATCGCACAAGTCCTCGCCGGTCGAGATCACGCACACGACTTCGGACTCTCGAGGGTCATGCAGATCGAGCAGGTGCAGCAGGCCCGGCGCTCGACGCGAGCACAACACGCCGACACGAAGCGGACGCTGGTTGATCAGCATATGCGTGGCAGCGGTTCGCCTTCCGGCTCCGCAATGAGTCGTCGACCAAGTCCGGTATCGAGCACGACCATGCCAGGCCTGTCTGCCGTGCACACACCGATGACCGCGGCGTCCCGACCGAGCGGATGCGCGCGCAGCGCTTCGAGGACGGCGTCAGCGAATACAGCCTTGACGCCCAGAACCGCTTTGCCTTCGTTGGCGATCATGATGGGGTCGATGCCGACCAGCTCCGACACGCCGCGCGTCTCGGGTCGAACCGGCAGCGCCGATTCATCGAGCAGCACACCCACGCCACTCTTGGACGCCATCTCGTGAAGGGCGCTGGCCAGCCCGCCGCGCGTCGGGTCCTTCATGGCGGTGATGACGCGCGGATCGATCGCAAGGACTCTTCGGATGAGTCCATTGATCGGCGCGACGTCCGATGACAGTGGGGCATCGAGGGCCAGACCGTGGCGCGTGGCCATGATGGCCATGCCGTGATCGCCAAGCGTACCGGTGACGATGATGCGGTCACCGACGCCGAGCGTGCAGTCGCGCACGATGTGCTGCGTCAGGCCGATCCCCGTGGTATTGATCACGATCTTGTCGATCTCGCCCTTCCCCATCACCTTGGTGTCGCCGGTGAGCACGCGCGCATGCGCCTCGGCGCACGCCTGCCGCATCGAAGCGAGGATCCGCTCGAGGTCCTGCCGCGGAAAGCCCTCCTCGATGATGACGCTGCACGTCAGCCCGAGCACCTCGGTGGCTCCCATCATCGCCAGGTCGTTCACCGTGCCGGCAACCGCCAGGCGTCCGATGTCACCTCCCGGGAAGAATGGCGGGTGAATGACGTGCGAGTCGGTCGTCAGGACCAGCCACTGATCACCGACCCGTATGGCCGCGCCGTCATCCATCTCGGCGAGACCGATGACGCCCGGTTGCAGTGCAGGCTCGGTGGCGAAGGCGCTCTGGAACGCCTCCTGAATCAGCCGGCGCATGGCCCGGCCACCGGCTCCGTGCTTGAGGCCAATGCGGTCATCGATCATGAAGCCCGATTTCATGCCACGCCTCCATCGCGCGTCGGTGGCACGCACCGCAGACACGCAGACTCGTCCGGCGCGCGGAGGTCCGGCACGCCACCGTACTGATGCCAGATCTTGCACGTGCCTTCGCTGCTCACCATGCACGCACCCACCGGGGATTCGGGCGCGCACTCGCGTCCAAACAACGGACAGTCGGACGGCGATGCGATGCCGGCCATGATGTTGCCGCAGATGCACTGGCGCACGAGCGACGATGGGGACCGGTGCCAGAGAGAGGACACGTCGATCGCGAATCGACGGCGCGCATCGAACTGCGCGAACTCGTCCCGCAGGCGAAGGTTCCCGTTGGGAATGTGGGCGATGCCGCGCCATCGACCGCCAATCGGCCGGAACACCTTCCACAGCTGCTCCTGCGCGTTGCGGTTGCCTTCGCGCGTGACGCACCGCGGAAACATGTTCGAGACCTCGGCCACGCCGTCGCGAATCATCTCGGTCAGGCGCAGCAGCGCCGCGAGGATATCGAGGGGCTCGAAGCCGGCGACCACCACGGGAATGCGATGCCTCTCGACAAAGGCCTCGAAGATGCCCGAACCCGTGATCGTGGCGGCGTGGCCGGCGGCCAGGAATCCCTCGACCCGCGAACCAGGCATCTCCGCCACGATCTCCATGACGGGCGGGATGAACTTGTGTGCCGAGAGTACCGAGAGATTCTCGGGAGGACTGTCGAGCAGCACCGCTGCCGTCGCCACGGCTGTCGTTTCGAAGCCAGTGCCGAAGAACACGACGGGCTCAGGCGTCGTGCGCGCGAGATCAACCACCTGCGCCACGCTGTAGACGACGTCCACGGTCGCGCCCTCGGCACGGGCGTCGGCCAGGGATCCTGCCGAACCAGGCACGCGCACCATGTCGCCATAGGTGGCAATGCGCACACCCTGAAGCGCCAGAGCGACCGCCTCGTCGATCTCGGGCATGTCGGTGATGCACACCGGACAGCCTGGTCCCATGATGACGTTCAGATCGGGCGGCAGCGTGGCGCGGAGGCCGAAGCGGGCGATGGCCTGCTCATGACTGCCACACACATGCATCACCGACACGGGGCGGTGCGCGATCGCACCCACCGTTCGTGCGAGTGCTTCAGTGATCGCACGCGCGCGCGCTGGATCGCGGAATTCGAGTGGTCCGGTCACCGTCCGCCCTCGATTTCCCCGCGCACGTCCGCGGCCATGAGATCTTCGGGACCCTGCCCGGTGTTCTCGCGTAGCAACTGCTCATAGAGTTCGAGCGTGGTCTGCACGTCCTCGGAAGGAATGCGGCGTATCGCGAAGCCGACGTGATTGAGGACGTAATCGCCCGGTTGCACCGGTTCATCGACCAGATCGAGACGCACCCGACGTCTGACGCCCCAGAAGTCGACAAGCGCCGTCATCTCCTCGACTTCGATCACGCGTCCCGGCACTCCTAAGCACATGGCCAGCTCCCTCTTGTCTGCGTCGCGGTCTCACACCCCGAGCCCGGCGCGAGCACTTGCCACCACCACCTGCCCGAGGGCGATGCCTCCGTCTCCCGCCGGCACACACTGGTGGAACCTGATGTCGAAGTGTCCGAGTGCCGACTGAATCGACTCCGCCAGCCGCGCGTTCTGGAAGCATCCGCCGCTTGCGACCACCGTCAGATGCCCGGTCTGTCCAGCGGCGCGGACGACGACCGCGGCGGTTGCAGCGGCCAGCGTGTTGTGGAACGCGGCGGCAATTTCGGCCACCGAGACGCCGGCCTGGCGTTCGCCGATCGCGGCACGCAGCGACGGTCGAAGGTCGACTTCCATCGGTGAGCGCGACTCGTCAATCGAGAACGGGTACTCACGCGTGACGGACGGCTCGGCCACCTGGTTCCACTGGAGCGCCACCTGACCCTCGAACGCAGCCCGGCGACGATCGAGAAACAGGGCGCCGAAGGCATCGAAGTAGCGGCCGATGCCGCGGGCCAGGCTCACTTGCACGCCGGCGCGAATGAGCGACGCCATGCGTTGTTGTTCGTCAGGTGTCACCGACGCCATGAGCGACATTGCCTGCTCCGGCAGGATGCCGTCCCACGCGTCGAGCACGAGTGCGAGAGCCGCCCGCCACGGTTCGTGCACAGCCGCATCGCCGCCAACCAGCGCAATCGGCCTGAAGGTTGCCAGTCGCTCGAACTGCGCGGGTGTCGCCCACAGCACCTCACCGCCCCAGCTCGTGCCATCGAACCCGTAACCGGTGCCGTCGTACGCCAGGCCGATCACCGGACCGTCGAGGCCATGCTCGGCCATCGCGGACACGACGTGCGCATGGTGGTGCTGCACCGCGATCACGGGCTGCCGACATGCCTCCGCATACATGGTCGACATGTAGTCGGGATGCGCGTCACAGGCGATGATCTCGGGTCGGATGTCGACGAATTGCTGAAAGCGCTCAATCGCCGTCGTGAACGAGTCGTAGGTCTCGAGATTCTCGAGATCGCCGATGTGCGGCCCGAGGAATGCCTGAGTCCCGGACGCCAGGCAGAACGTGTTCTTGAGCGCGGCGCCGGTGGCGAGGACCGGACTGGAGACAGGCCGGTGCAAGTCGATTGCTCTGGGAACGTAGCCCCGCGACCGGCGAATCAACGCCGGCGCTCCAGCAACGACGGCGGCGACTGAATCGTCGCACCGGGTGTGAATGTCACGGTCGTGCAGCACGATCAGATCGGCAATGCCACCGAGCCTCGCCAGGGCGTCTTCATTCGTGAACGCGATCGGTTCGTCAGAGCGATTGCCCGAGGTCATCACCAAGGGTCGCCCGACGTCGGCAAGCAGCAGATGATGCAGCGGCGAGTACGGCAGCATGAGTCCAATCTGCCTGTTCCCCGGCGCAATCGACGGTGCCAGCAGATTCCCTGGGCGCTTGTCGACCAGCACGATCGGACGCTCGGGCGACAGCAGCAACTCCCGATGTGCTGGGCCGAAGTCGGCGAGCGCATCCGCCACCTCGATCGTGCGCACCATGACGGCGAGCGGCTTTTCGTCCCGGTGCTTGCGCGCGCGCAGACGCTGGACAGCCGATTCGGACGTGGCGTCGCAGGCCAGGTGAAAACCGCCAATGCCCTTCACCGAGACCACGAGCCCGTCCACCAGGGCGTGCGCAGCTTCGTCGACGACATCCACGAGCGGCGGCACCCAGTTCGAATCGCCGCAGCGCACCAGCGTCAGCCGCGGGCCACACTCCGGACATGCGACAGGCTGTGCGTGAAATCGGCGATCGGCGACATCCTCGTACTCGGTGCGACACGCGTCGCACATCGCAAACGGCGCCATGGTCGTCGTCGAGCGGTCGTAGGGTGCGTCGGTCGCAATTGTGAGCCTTGGTCCGCAGTTCGTGCAGTTGGTGAATGGGTAGCGGTAGCGGCGGTTGCCGGGAGTGAAGATGTCGTCGACGCACGCGTCGCACGTGGCGAGGTCGGGAGGGATGGAGACGTGACGAGCGGGCGACGTCGCACTCGTCACAATGGAGAACGTCAGGAGCGACTCGTGCGGAATGGCGCACTCGGCGATGTCGGCAATGCGGGCTGCCGGCGGCGTCCGCCCTCGCAGTGCCAGCCCGAAGGCTCGCAGGGCGGACTCGGCGCCGAAGGCTTCGATGGTGACGCCGCTCGAATCGTTCCAGACGCGACCGGTGACGCCTGACTCGACGGCCGAGCGATAGACCCACGGCCGGAATCCGACCCCTTGCACGGTGCCGGTGATCCGAACGCGCCGGCCTTCCGCAAGAGGCGCTGTGGCCATGCGGTTGACACCGCAATTGGCTTGCCAGTGCAAACGGCGTGGTTCCGCGGCGAATGTCGAGTCCACTGCCGGTACTTCGGCAACGGGCGCGGCGCCGTCCCTGCTCACGCGGGGGAAATCTCGCGAGCTGATCAGGGCTGAGTCGGGCCGGGCGGCGCAACCGATAGGACGTAGCCTGTCAGGTCCCACAGAGTATCGTCACCGAGCGCGGACCAGCTAGGCATGGGGCTCCCGTCGACACCATCGCGAAGCGTGACGAAGACGCCCGGCGCCGTGGCCGAGGCTCGCCACTCGGTGCTGGTGAAATCGCGAGGTAAGCGGTCCAGGCCCTCTCGTCGCGGCCCGCGTCCGTCGGCACGTTCGCCGTGGCACAGCGCGCAGTGCTCGAGGAAGATGGCCCGGCCCCGAGTGACGCGCGCGGATGTGGCGAAGTCCGGGGGCGGCGTGAGAAGCCCGCGGCTGCTATCGCGGCAACCCGATAGCGCCGCGATGCACGACAGCGCCCACACCAGGGTGCGACGCGGAGGGTGTCCGCCGCTGGAAGACATATCCGAGCCTGGCCGCTTCGACGACGGCCGCGGAAATCAACTGCGGGAGGTGCCGCTCGACCTCGGGCGATCGCTCGAGCCCAAGCTCGATCGATGCGGGAACGAGGCCGAGTAGCACCAGCCGTTGTGGATAGGCGTCGAGCCATCTCGCACCGTCGAGCAGATCGGCAACCCCGATCTGGTGAGGTGACAACCTGGTGGCCACAGCCGGCCCGACGTCGTCACCGTCGAGGCGAACGAATGACCCTGCCGGAGCATCGGCACGAATGGCATCGAGCAGGATCACGTCGCGCGCGTCCTGCAGGTAAGGGAGCAGCGACAGGCCTAGGGTTCCGCCGTCGAGCACGTCGACGTCCGGGGGAGGGTTCCAGTCGTCAAGCAGTCGCTCGACGGCGACAGCCCCCAGGCCATCGTCGCCGCATAGCAAGTTGCCCAGGCCGAGGATCAGGAGTGAAGCCATGAGGTCATCTCAGCGCCTCGCGCTCGCCTCGTGAAACGGCCGGTCCAGCGTCGGCAGCGTCTCGCGCGGCATGAACTTGTAGCCCGAGAAGATCGACTCCATGGTGGCGGTCCTCTCTGTGCTCGACATCAGAATGGCGCTGTAGACGTGGTGCACCGCGAAGCCGAGGAGCAGCCACATCACCACGTGGTGAATCCAGCGGGCGGTTTGCAGACCGCCCACGAGCGGCACGAGGAAGTTGAACCCGTGCATGAAGCCGCTGGCACTGGCCGAGTACAGGGCCAAGCCCGTGGCCGCAGCGGTGAGACACAAGCCGTAGACGAGCAGGTAGGTGAGGCCCGCCAGCGGATTGTGGCCAAGCACCGGTGGCGGCTCTCGCCGCAGGAACAGATAGAACTGCAGCGTCGGCAGCAGGCGCGACCACCTGTCGCGTCCGACAGGGATGAACTGGCTCCAGTGCGCGTACCTGTTTCCCACAAACATCCACAGGATTCGGGCCAGGAGGGCCAGCACGAACACCAAGGCTGCGTAGAAGTGGAGGACCTTCGCCCAGCCCATGGTGAAGTGCTGCCCGGCCTGCCCTGTCACGATGAGGAACGGTGTCCCGATGTAGAGCCCCGTCACCGACAGCACGGCGATCGACAGCACGATGCACCAGTGAGCCAGCCGCACCGGACGCTCCCACACGTAGACGATGGCGAAGTTCGACGAAGCTGTCGCGCTCATGTGACCCTCACCTGCGCGAGCTCGCGCCGTTTGGGATCGACGACGTGCACGCCGCACGCCATGCACGGATCGAACGAATGGATGGTCCGCAGGATCTCGAGCGGACGTTCGGGATCGGCCACCGGGGTGCCGAGGAGTGCTTCCTCATAGGGCCCTCGGCGGCTGGCGCCGTCGCGCGGTCCCGCGTTCCAGGTGCTCGGCACCACGCACTGGTAGTTCGCAATCGAACCGTTCACGATGTGCACCCAATGTCCGAGGGCACCGCGCGGAGCTTCGTGGAAACCGGCCCCGGTCGCGTCGGCCGGCCAGCTGCTCGGGTCCCACTTGGAGTTGTCGTGAATCCGCAGGTCGTGCCGCCCCATGTTGTCGGCGAGCGCATCGACCCAATCGCCCATCTTCTCGGCAAGCACCTGGGTTTCGATACCACGCGCAGCCACACGTCCGAGCGTCGAGAACAACGCTTCAGGCCCGACGTTCAGCTTCTGCAGCACCGCGGATACCAAGGCTTTGACTCGTTCGTGGCCTGAGGCGTACGCCACCAGCATGCGTGCGAGCGGCCCAACCTCCATCGGCTCGCCGCCGTAACGCGGCGCCTTGAGCCAGCTGTACTTCGCGCTGGTATCGAGGCGTTCATATGGAGGCTTGGGTCCGGTGTAGTTCGGTTTGGTCTCCCCCTGGGATGGATGGAGTCCGGTGCTGTCTCCCTGCTCGTAGTCGTACCAGGAGTGGGTCACGAACTCGTTGATCTTCGACGCGTCGACGGGATCGACCTTGGCAAGATTGCGTCCCATGATGACGCCGGACGGCAGATATAGCTGTGCGCCCGGTCCATCCGACTCCGGGTACTCGCCGTACACGAGATAGTTGCCGACACCCTGGCCGTGGCCGGCCCAGTCCTTGTAGAAGGACGCGATGGCCAGCAGGTCGGGAATGTAGACCCGCGTGACGAAGTCGCGCGCTTTGGCGATGAGCCCGTGGAATTGCGCGATCGTGCCGGCATTGATCGACGCCTGCTGATCGGGATCGATCGGTGTCGCCATGCCGCCGACCAGGAAGCTCTGGAGGTGCGGGTTCTTGCCGCCCAGGATCGCGTGCATGCGGATGAACTCGCGCTGCCAGTCGAGCGCTTCCAGATAGTGGGCCACCGCCATCAGGTTGGCTTCCGGCGGCAGCTTGTAGGCCGGGTGTCCCCAATAAGCATTGGCAAACGGACCGAGCTGACCGCGATCCACGAATCCCTTCACGCGGTCGCGTATGCCGGTGAAGTACTTCGTGCTCGACAGCGGCCAGTCCGAGATCGACTCGGCCAATGCCGAGGTCTTCGCGGGATCGGCCGACAGCGCCGAGACAATGTCGACCCAGTCGAGCGCGTGCAGGTGGTAGAAGTGCACGACGTGGTCCTGTACGCACTGAGCCGCGATGATCAGGTTGCGAAGCAGACGCGCGTTGGGCGGCGGAACCGCGCCGATGGCATTCTCCACCGCCCGGATCGACGTGATGGCGTGTACCGTCGTGCACACGCCGCAGATGCGTTGTGCGAACGCCCAGGCATCGCGAGGATCGCGCCCCTTCAGGATGGTCTCAATCCCACGAAACATCGTGGACGATGACCACGCATCCGTGACCACCCCGCCGTCCACTTCGGCCTCGATGCGGAGGTGCCCCTCGATGCGGGTCACGGGATCGACAACGACATGACTCATGGCCGCCTCCTATTGACCCGCACGATCGGCGTCGCCGGGGTTCTTCCCGGTCGCGCCGGACTCGGCGTGCATCCGCTCGGCTTCCTTGCGATTGCGGAAGATGGAAATCAGCCCGTGACCGGCAAAGGCCGCACCGACGCCCACCGCGGCCACGGCGCCGACGGTGTCGATGTTGGAGGCGATGCCGAACCCAGGCACGCCCTGCAGATGACGATAGAAGGGTGTCATCTTGTCCCAGAAGTCTGGCTCTGCACAGCCGATGCACGGGTGACCGCAACCAATCGGCCAGTTGGTGCCGCTGTTCCATCGGACGACCGGACAGTTTTGATACGTCACCGGTCCTTTGCACCCCATCTTGTAGAGGCAGTACCCGGTCCGGTGGCCTTCGTCTCCCCACGCCTCGACGTACTGACCGGCATCGAAATGCGCGCGGCGTTCGCAGTTGTCGTGAATGGACTTGCCGTAAGCGAACAGCGGCCGGTGATAGCGGTCGAGCGGCGGGAAGCGTTTGAACGTGAGGTAGTAGACAATCAGCGCCGTCAGGTTCTCGACGTTTGCAGGGCACGCCGGCAGGTTGATCAGGTTCTTCGCGCCGGGCACGGCGTCACTCACGCCGAGCGCGCCAGTAGGATTGGGCGCCGCGGCGGGGAGTCCGCCGAAGGCTGCACACGTGCCGATGGCGATGGTCGCGGCGGCGTTGCCGCACACCTCCTGGGCAATCTGCAACGCTGAGCGGCCACCTATCGTGCAATACGCACCGTTTGCGCCCGTGGGAATCGAGCCCTCGACGACAGCGATGTAGGCGCCGGGTTTGTCTCGAACGGTTGCGGTCAGCGCGGCTTCGGCCTGGTGACCGGCCGCCGCCATGATGGTTTCGTGATAGTCGACCGACAGCGTGTCGAGCACGATCTCGGCTGCGGTCGGGCGGCTCGCGCGCAAGAACGATTCAGTGTTCCCCGCGCAGTCCTGGAACTCGAGCCAGACCAGCACGGGCTTCTGTGCCTTGTCGAGCGCTCGAGCGATTTGACCCGCGGCGGTCGCGGGAAGTGCAAGCGCCGATGCCATGACGCCGCAGAAACTGAGGAACTCTCGTCGCGAAACCCCGCGACGTTCGAGTTCACTTCTGAGCCACGTCTGCTCGCTGTGCATGTGATTCACCCGTAATCCGCTGACTGACTGCGAGCAAGATGAATACCGTGCGCGAAGCCAATGTTTCCGAGTGCGTACTCGGGTTGACGGGGCACGCAGCTACGCAGCGGCGGATTACCGTCGGCAGCGCGGAAGCTCGCGAAGCGGCCGAGATGTCTACGGACTGGGGAACGTGCAGGATGGGTTAGTTGTGCGGGGCGGGCTCGGCGACACACTGGCTCGGGGGAGAGACGGTCCACGGCGCGGACTCTTGGCTGACCCGCACAGATCGCGCTGTGGCCCGCTACTCTCCCCCACTTGGTACCCTACGCAGCCTTGATGGTCTTCGCCGGAGCTGGTTCGCCGATCTCCAGCTTGCGCATCGTCTCTTCGACCTTCGTCATCGGCATCGTGATCGTCAGGACGCCGTCGTGCATCGCCGCTTTCGCGAGTTCCGGTTTCACGCCCTCGGGAAGCGTCACAGCACGATAGAAACTACCGTAGCTACGCTCGGACTTGAAGTAGCCGTCCTTCTTCTCCTCCTTTTCCTGTTTGCGCTCTCCGCGCAGGACCACATGGTGGTCGTCCACTTCCACTGAGACGTCTTCCCTCTTCATGCCGGGAACATCAACCTTCATGCAGAATTCGTTGTTCTTCGTCGACACCTCCATTGCCGGATTCCAGCCAGACGCCGTCTGCTCGAAGACCGGACGCTCCATGCCGAACCGTTCGAACATCGTGTCGATTTCGCGGCTCAGCCGATGGAAGAGTGGGAACGTCGTGTCCCAGATTCCGGTGACCGGCGTAGCGGGGGTCGTCTCTGTTTTGATTGCTGGGGTGTTGCTGGCCATGACCTGCCTTCCTTTCCTGCCGCCAAGGCAGGCAGCAGGACTTGGGCCAATCCTCATCAGCCGCGCAGAGCGCGCAACGGTCTGGCCCTCAACGATTTCACATCATGGCGCTCGAACGCGTCTTCGCCGTGCGCCGATGATACGGCGCACCATGTGCCGGCAATCCGTCGATCGCGTCGTTCTCCGTGGCGTTCTCGTCTCACAACGCGTAGGGCGAGCGACGCTGCTGCCCTTTCAGTCGCACCTTGACCGAATGGCGTGCTGGCGGAGTTGCTCGGCCCGCCGCCGGTCTTGCTCGGCACTCACCGTCGGCTCAGTCATGCGGTTACCTCAACCTTCTCTCATCCGTTCAAGCGGTCCATCCTGAAGCGCCAGTTGCCAGAGGCACCTGATGCAAGCGTAGTGGGAACCTGCCCACAAGATGATCGAGAGTCGAGGCCGCCGCGCAATGTGCCAAACGAGACAGCGTCGTCCCCTTTCTCGTTGGCATGCTCAGCGGCCGCCGCATCGCCTGATCGAACGGTCATGCCGCAGACGTCACACACCGCGCAGCAGCACCGCGACATCTTGCAGAGCATTGCCCGGCCCGCGATGCTCGAACGCGGTCTGCTGCCCGGACCTTATGTGCAAGGGTCAGGCGGAAGCCGTCGCTGGCAAGGTGCAGAAGAAAATCGGACAGGTCGGGGAGGTGTTCGAGAAATACGCGTCGCGGCTGCGTTGACCCCAGCCACAGGACGCCGTGGGCTCGACGACGCAGGTCCCCGAAGTAGCAGCCCACACTGCGCGACATCCCAGTAAAGGCGTCAGTGCTCGCGCGTCTCATCGCCTGGTGAACGGCGCGCGCCAGATGTCCTCGAACAACCGCATCCAGTTCCCGCCGAGCACCTTCTCAATCACCCGACCCGAATGCCCTCTTGCACGCAAACGACCGGCGAGCAGTTCCATCTTTCGCGGCGTGTTGAGCTCCGGCACGTAGGGAATCGTATCTTCACGAGGCGCGGCGATCCCGGCTGTCGAACGCTGCGCCGACACCTGCTGGAAGCGCGCCGCGAAGTCACCGCTCACGTCCAGCGGAACAATCCCCTGGTCGGTGCCGATTCCCACATGGTCCTCGCCGCACACCCTCAGGGCGTGTTCCACATGTGCGACCACCTGCTCCGCCGTTGGCGCGCCGCTCTGGCTGAGAAAGGGCATGAAGTAGATCCCAAACACACCTCCGCGATCCGCCAGAGCGCGCAGGGTCGCGTCATCCTTGTTTCGCGGATGCGCGAAGATCGCACTACATCCCGAATGTGTGATCGACACTGGCCTGGACGATGCCGCGACGCCGTCGCGAGTGGTCCGCGCACCGCAGTGTGAGAGGTCGATGACAATCCCGGCGTGGTCTAATGCCGCCACCGCCTCCTTGCCCAACGCCGTGAGCCCGGTGTCGTTCGAAACGAGGCTCCCGGCGCCGAGTTTATTGCCGACGTTGTAGGTGAGTTGGATGACTCGCACACCCAGAGCGTGGAACTCGCCGATCGTTGCCAGGTCCTCCTCGATCGGCAAACCGTCCTGAAACCCGAGAATGATCCCAAGTCGGGCATCGGCCTTGGCCCGGCTGATATCGGCGGTGGTCCTGACCAGGGTGAAGACCTCGGGGTGATCGCCGACTTCCCTGAGCCATGCGCCAATCCTCGCCTTCGTCGCGTCGTACGCGGACACGTCGCGGGTGGGTGGCGCGTTCACTGTCAGGTTGACCGCCGTGATCCCAGACGCACGCACGGCCTCGTGCACGGCCGGGCGGAGTGGCAGTCCTTCCTGCGGGATGTTGAACTGGATGGGGCTGCCAAGCGCGTCGATGACGAACCCTTTGGCATAGCCTCGCCAGCCTTCCGCCCCAGTCGCGCCGGCTGACCTCGTCTGGTGTACGCAACCGGCTGCCGCCAGCGCGGCAGCGCCTGTCGATATGAGGAATTCACGACGGTGCATAGTCAGCCAAGTCGACATTCATCGATGCACGCCTCTGTCTTCGTACGCAGGCCGTCATCGTATTACGGGATACCGCTCGGGCTGACGGAGCCGTTCAACCCGCCGCCCGATGCGAAGGCGCCTCGATCAGCTCTCGTCCTTGGGCAGATCGCGAATGTCGCGGAGCGTCTGACGCATCTGTTCAACCGCCTGCATCTGCTCCAGGTTGCCCTGCAGGGCCTCGGCGGTCGCGTGCACCGCCTCCATCGCGGCCCGACGGGCCTCGTGCGCGGCCGTGCGAGCCGCTTCGGCCGCCCCTCGCGCCTCCTCCGCCGCTTGGCGGAACTGCTCTCGCTCCTGACGAATGACCTCGAGCGCCTCACGGTGCTGGTCACGGAGCTCGCGCGCTTCTTCAGCCAGACGGCGAAAGTGTTCGGCCTCCTCGCGCATGGATTCGCTCAGGTCCAGGCGGGCGTCAGTCGAGTCGCGCCCGATGGCGGACTGTACACGCTCGTCTTCTCCCGTGGCTCGCGCGCCTTCGGCCTGTTGCCGGTCGTGTTCGGCACCCTCGCGGCTGGTCTCCGCATGCTGGCGGAGTTGCTCGGCCTGCCGCCGGTCTTGCTCTGCACTTACTTTCAGCTCAATCATGCGGCTACCTCTCCCATCCCCATCCGTTCAGGCGGTCCGCCCTGCGGCGCCTGAGCCGCAGGAACACGATGCAAGCGTAGTGATCTCGCGCGGACCCGGGAGTTCCGTTTGGGACACCAGGCATCGCGCAATCACGTCGCGGATGAGGACAACCCGGCAGCCACTCGAGTCAATCTCCAGAGTTCGGACCGATCAGGCCAACGCCATGCGCGCAACCTGTGGTACGCAACCTGCCTGACGAGATGATCGGAGCTGAGGCCGCACGATGTGTCAAATGAGACAGCACCGATGCTCTCGCGCGACGACGATGGGAATGCCAGGCGTCGCATCGCCTGATCGAACGGTCACGCTGCGGGCACCATGCACCGCGCTCGAGCTGTTGACTCGGCACTCGTCGAGGAAACGCACACATCAGGCGCACACGGGAGGTCGTTTATGAAATCCACGTCCATCGTCGGCATTCTCCTGATCGTGCTGGGGCTGGCGGCGCTTGCCTACCAGGGGATCAACTACACGTCTCGCGAAACGGTCATCGACATCGGTCCGCTACACGCGACCGCCGAGCGGCAACGAACGCTGCCGCTGCCGCCGGTGGTGGGTGCCGTGGCGGTGGCGGGAGGGATCGTGCTGCTCGTGACGGGCGCGCGCAAACGCGCATAAGGAACAAGGAGTCAATCATGAAACCGAGCACAAAGGATCAGGTCGCAGGCACGCTCCACGAAGTGAAAGGCGCGGCAGTGGAAGCCGCCGGGAAGGTCGCCAACTATCCGGACCTGATGCGCAAGGGCCAGGCGGAAGCCGTCGCTGGCCAGGTGCAGAAGAAAGTCGGACAAATCGAGAAAGTGTTCGAGAAGTAGGGCACCTCGACGTGGAGCTCCGCCGCAAGGAGCATCGCGTTGTTGAAAGAGGCGTGGTCGTGAAATGCCCAGCTGAAGTGTGCGCTTCGGTACAGCCGGCGCCGCTGGGTCCGCGCACCATGGAGGAGTTATACCCGAGACACTTCAGCCCAGTGCCGCAGTGCGCGGGTGGCAACAATTCGGTTCGGTCCATGCGCGGAGATCAGGTGACGATGATGCGATCGAAGGTCGTTGGGTTCGAGGGCGCTGCGCCGACCTGGGTTCCGGGATGTTGAACATCACCGGCGTGTCCGCGGCGATGACCGCGCGCGTCGATAGACCAGGCGTACGGGTTCCGCCGCTTCTGTGGTACGCCGGGGCTGTCTCTCTGGGCGTTCTTCTTGATCGGCACTGGCCGATGCCGATCGCCCCGGGACCCTTGACCATGATTGCCGGAGGTCTCTTCGTCATAGGCGGGCTCGCGCTCGCCTTTCCAAGCATCGTGTGGTTTCGTCGCATGGCCACGAGCATCATCACGATTCGGCCGGCGGCTGCGCTCGTATGGTCCGGCCCCTATGAGTTCACGCGAAACCCCATGTACATCAGCCTTGCGTTGCTGGTGATCGCGTGTGCGCTGTTCCTGGCTACGTGGTGGCCGATCATCCTGCTGACTCCCACGCTGGCGATCGTGCAGCAGTTCGTCATCCTGCCGGAGGAGCGGTATCTCCGGCGCCGGTTTGGCGCCGACTACGCGGTGTACTTCGGGTGCGTTCGCCGCTGGCTGTGAACACGTGACGGCAACACGTCGAAGCCGAACGCTACGAAAGCGGGACCAGCGTATCGCCGAGCGATGCGGTCGCCTTGCTGCCCTGCCAGACGGGTTGGGGATCACGTCCGCAGTCGAGCCAGGCGATGGTGTCTGAGGCGGGGAGCGGCCTCGCCAGCAGGTAGCCCTGCAGAAGCGCCCCCTCGTAACGCGATATCAGCTGCTCGTGTTCTGCCGTTTCGATGCCTTCGAAGACGACCTCCAGATTGAGCGATCGGGCAATAGCGACGGTCGCATCGAGAATGCTGAACGAGCGGGACGAAACCGCGGCATCCTGCACGAGCGATTTATCGACCTTGAGGAAATCGATGTCCAGATGCCTCAGGTACGCGAGCGAACAGTAGCCGGTACCGAAGTCGTCCACGCCGACCTTGACGTGCTCCGCCCGGATCGCGCGGCACAGCGCCACGGCCGCCTCCGGATCTCGCATGGCGGCTGATTCGGTGAGTTCAATCTGGATGTACTCGCCTGGCACGCCCGTCTCCGCCAGCGCCGTCCGCAGGTAGTGCAGCATGTCGGGCTGAAGCGTTTCGAGGGCCGACAGATTCACGCTCAGGACGCCGTGCGGAAGTCGTGGGAAACGAACCCGCCACTGTGCAACTTGACGACACGCCTCGCGAAGGACCCAACGTCCGAGCGGCAGAATAAGGCGGGCGCTTTCCGCCGCCTCCAGGAACTCTCCGGCCGATACGAGTCCGCGCGTCGGATGATTCCAGCGGACGAGCGTCTCGAATCCGCGGAGTTCGCGGGTGCGCGCAGCCAGAATGGGCTGGTAGTACAGCACGAACTCCTCGCGCTCGAGCGCCGCTCGCAGTTCGTTCTCGAGCGTCAATCGCGCGGACATGGCGTTGTGCATCGCCTGATCGAAGAGCTGCGGTGTCTGCCCGCTCGTCTTTGCGCGGTACATGGCGATGTCAGCGTCGCGCAGCAACTCTTCGGCGCGCCCGTAGTCCTGCGGACCGAGGCTGATGCCGATGCTGGCCGCCACGCGAACCTCGCGACCGCCGATCTGGAACGGCGCGCTCAGTGCTTCCTGAATGCGCACGGCCATTCGCACAGCCTGATTCGAGTCGTCGATCTCGTTCAGCAGCGCCACGAATTCATCGCCGCCGAGTCGAGACAGCGTGTCGGTCAGCGCTGGTGGCAGCGGTCCACTCACAGCCTCGCCTCGCGTTCGGGCGTGAAGCCGCAGTACACCGGCAAGTCGTTCGGCAACGAGGCACAGGAGTTCGTCGCCAACCGAGTGGCCGTAGACGTCGTTGACCGACTTGAACCCGTCCAGATCCAGATACGCGATGGCGAAGGTCAGGGCCCGGCCGTCGGCCGCGGACATCGCGGTCCTGATGCGTTCGAGCAGCAGAGCGCGGTTCGGCAAATCGGTCAGTCGGTCGTGCAGTGCGTCGCGGCGAAGCTGTTCGGCCGATCGCTTCCGCTCGCTGATATCCCTGGCGTTCAGGACCAATCCCTCGACATCGGGGTGAGCGAGCAGATTCCTTCCCACGAGCTCGAGATCCACGCACGCGCCGCCCGGCGTCACGAACCGGCATTCCACTGTGTGCAGGCCGGCCGCGTCCTCGGTCAATTGCGACACGAATTCTCGGAGCAGGTCCGTGTCGTCCTGGTGCGCCAGATCCACGAGCGGTCCCCGTCCCAAGAGGCGGCGGCCCAGCAACCGGGTCGCCGATGGCGACGCGTAGGAGACCTCACCTGTTCCGTCGAGGGTCCACACGATATCCGCTGAGTGCTCCGTGAGCGCCCGGAAGCGCTCTTCGGTCCTGACGGTTGCGGCGCGAACGGCCTCGCGCGATCGCTCACGGTACATCTGTGCGAAGAGCACGAGCAGCAGCATGGCTGACCCGACCGATGCACTGCCCGCGACGATGATGGTCTGCCGCTGCGAACGGTGATAGGTAGCTGCGGCTTCCGTTGAAATCGCGTGTTGCGCTTCGATCACCGCGCCGTGCAGTTCGGCGAACCGCTTGGACGCTTCCTGCTCCGCCTTGCGGCGATCGAGGCCGGCGGCGATCGCGACGACGAGGTGATCGACGGCAGCTGCATAGTCCTGATAGGCCGGCGGAATTTCGGAGAGCACGTCGAGACTATGCCCGCTGTCACGGAGGCCGACGCCAAGGCGCAGAAAGGCCAGCCGCGCTTCTTGCAGGCCTTCGACGTCGGCGTTGCCGATGTCGTCCTTGACGGCCAGCTCCGTTTCGAGCGCTCTGAGGGAGATCGCGCTGCTGTGGAAATCGAGCAACCGGGTGCGCAGATCGTCGAACGCGTCGACCGACGCGTTCGCGCGCAGGAAAGCCGAGAGGATGATAATCGGCGCGAGAATGATGACGACGAACGAGGAACGCCGCCAGAAGCGCCGGCCGCCGAACGCGCCGCTCATCTGAGGGGATACCCCGGTTCGCCAGGCAGCAGGCCGTCGATGCGAAGCACCTTCACGCCCTTCGGGACCTGCTGCAATCTCGCGACACCGAGCCCGCCGGGCAGCGTCGCCACGACCCGCGCAACCATCGACGCCGACTCCACCTGAATCGGTGCACTGGCCGACTGGGCGCGGTA
>JBEBGB010001147.1:0-1425 GCA_040081675.1 Vicinamibacterales bacterium | reverse complement strand
ATAGGTTTTGGCCATCGCCGGCAGTGTAGTACATCTGTGGCACCGGCGCGCAGCGCAACGCTTCAAATGTCACCGGCGATTACTCGGACACGCTCCTAGGCAGACAAGAGAACTCAAGGAGCTAAGATGCGTGGCATCCTCACCATCCGTGCAGTGACGGTCGCGTGGGTCTTCGCACTTTCTACCCCCATTGCGCAAGTCCCGCCAAGAACTGCATCGCCGTCCGTCGAATCGATAGTAGGGTTGCCCCTGTCAGCGGCAGCAGTCCAGGCATTTCTCCGTGGCATCCGTGCGGTATCTCCTGATCACATACCCAGTGGCGATGGCGAGTATTACCGGGATTACAAGTCATCTGGCATTTCGGTAGTGGGTCAGTTTTAACCGAGGTGACAGTCATGAATGGAAGCGGCGGCGGCGGTTTTGTGATCGGTCTCGGTACTCTTCTGTTGATCGGCGTCGCCGTGGTGGTGGTCCTTGGGGTTGGGATTTGGTTCCTGTCCAAAAAGTGAAACTGACCCACTACCGGCATTTCGCTCCTGTGCAGCCGCGAAGATCGAATCATCACGGTGTTTGTTTACGCGGGAGACCGAGACGGTTATGCACGGTTTCGGTACCCTCTTCCTCGCGGGCTCACGTTTGAAGATGACCGTGGGTCAACTACGCGCAGGCTCGGCTTGCCGGACTGTGCCGGTGGCGGCGACAAGGGCGTGCTTGGTACCGTTGAGATCTGGGACACGTGGCCCACAGACTGGGGCACACTTCACATCACGTACAAGCGGGACAGTAAGATCGGTCTCGTCACTCTGATGGTCCCGTCGCGTGACCCCGCCTGTCGGACCCCAAAATAGATTATGAGAGGCTCATCAGGCATGAGTGTCGCAAAGGCTCCGAAGCTTCAAGCGTTTCTGGAGCGGCGGTACGGCCCGACGGTCATCGTTACGCCTGTCGCGGACTGGAACGCGCTGAGTGTGGGCAGCACTAATCTCGTTCAGATCGATGCGAACCGAACTCCAATAGCTCGCGTTGCTGAGGACGCGGCACGCGTCGCTCTCGTCGCAAGTCAGGTCGGGCCCTCGGACGCGAGGGTATCCGTGTATCGACACGATCCTGCCGACGCGCCGAAGGACTGGAATGCGGACCACTACTCAGTCCTGCTGAACCTTGAGCAGCACACAAACATTCACGAACTCGTAAATCGCGCTTCGACGTCATACGATCCAAACCTTGTTCAGTACATGTGCCAGAACGTGTTCTGGGTCAAGGAAGATCCTGGAGAAGATCATTGGCTCAGTTACGATGAACTCCCGACCGTCGTGCAGGCTATATGTAAGCGTTCGACGAACCCCGTGTTGAAGTGACGATGCCGATCCGCCCCACTGCGAGCCGGAGAGAAGGCGGCGAACGACTGTTACGCGGCGGCCTGAC
>JBEBGB010000312.1:0-5832 GCA_040081675.1 Vicinamibacterales bacterium | reverse complement strand
GAGCCGATCAGCTGACCTGCGTACTCGTGCCACTCCTCGACCAGTCCGTGTCTCGCAAAAGGACGCGTCAGGGTTGGCTGGTCATAGGCGCGAGCGAGCAAAGCGGGAATCTGAAGGGCGAGGTCACGGTCCCAATCCAGGTCGGGCGGATGCCGGGGACGCGCCGGCAGGTCGCAGGTCAGGTACGTGTAGCTGTCGGTTTCGAAGCCGCGACCTGACAGCGCGGCGCGCAAGCCTGGTGCGTCGCTGAACGCGAACAGCATCACACCAGACGGCGCGAGTTCTGCATCGGCCAGCGAGAGCATGGCATCGAGCAGCGTGCTGGTCGATGCTGCGCTGTCAGCCTCGAACGCGCCAATCTGAAGGGTGCCTCGGTGGATGAGGAAGAAGCTCCACGCCGCGATGCGTGGGCCGTCGAACAGAATCAGTCCGGGAAGAGAGCCGTCGCGACGCTGCGTCTCGAGCGTCGCCCAGGTGCTGCTGTTGTCCCAGGAGAGCCGCTCAGCCCACCGCCTGCCCTGTGTGTGCCAGATGTCTGTGAATGCGCCCGCGTCGGCGTCACGCCAATTGGCAAGGTGCATCGTCGACCTCGCGGCTGGCGCTGACGGCCGCGCCGGCCCTGCTTCGCAGAACGGAGGCCAGCGCAGACACGGCCTGCACGTGGCTGCTTGCGGCGCTCCGGTTGGCTGCCACGACCATGTCGTACACCTCGCGACGATGCACGGTCACCTCGCGTGGCGCCGAGACGCCAATGCGCGCGCCGTGACGGCCAACACTGATGACGTGAATCTCGATGCCGTCGCCGACGACGATTGACTGGCCCTTCTTGCGGGTTACAACGAGCACGCTTAGGCCCTTAGTCCAGACGATGATCGGTGTCGTACTCGTCGTGCCCGGCCAGCAGCTGCATGCCGCGCATGCGCTCCGGGTCGATGACGAGCGGCGCTCGAAGGTTGACAGTAGACCCATCGCACTCGGTCACGCGAACGATGGTCAGCCAGAGGAGCGTCGTTTCGGTCGATGCGCCAAGCCGTCGCAGCTGCAGATCGTCGAGCCGGCAGCGATATCCGGGGTCCACCAAGCGTGGGTCGATAGCCAGGAATGCCGGCCGCGCCTCGTCCAGTCCCTGCAGACAGGTCAGTGGATGCAACGTTGGCGACGTGAGCAGAAAGAAGCGGCGGCACGACTCGAAGCCCGGGAGTCCCTCCGCGAGCGTGACGATGTCGCGAGCGCGACCCGCGAACGTGCCAAACCGGGTCTCGACAGGCTGTGAGTCGTCGGGAACGGCGAGAGGGGTGGCGGACATCACCTGATGTAATCCATGAGTGACTGCTTGGAGATGGAGGCCATCGCGCCGAGAGCTGCCTGGTACGCCGTCTGTGCCTTCGACATGCGAGTGAGCGCCTCGGCCATGTTCACTTCGCGATCCTCCGCGAGACGTGCGGTCGACGCCAGACGCCGTGACGAGAGCCAGTCTTCTCCGTCGGCCACGCTCACTTCGTCGTAACCAACCTGGCTCTGCGCCCGCGTGACTCTCGCAAACGCGTTCTTCAGGAGACTCTGTCCGGCCAGCAGCGTCGTCGTGTCGCCTGACTGCGCAGCCGTGGCCAGAGAGTCGAGCAGTGAGAGCACGTCGGTCGCATCGCTTCCCTTGAGAATCGACTGTCCATCAAAGGTTATGGCGACCTTCGTGTTCGGGCCAATGGCAACAGTCGAGGCCGTGCTGGTGCCCTGGTACGTCCACGCACCGCTCACCTTTGCGTACGCAGCCTGGTTGGAGCCCGTGCCACCGAAGAGGCGCGTACCGTCGACACTCGAATTGATGTCGGCAACGAGGGCGTCGCGAACCCCTTGGAAGGTGATCGCTGCAGCATCACGCACGGACTGCGACGCCGTGGAGCCGAGTGAGCCTTGCAGCGCAGTCAGCGCTGCCGTGAGCCTGTCGCCCATTGTACCGAGCGTCGTGTCGAGGGCTGTGAGCCGTGTGCTCGCAGAACCAGACACGCTCTTGTAGGCGTCCAGCGCGTGAATTGATGCCTGATCGAGAACCGCGCGTTGTGCGGCCGCGGGATCGTCGCTCGGCGCGCGCAGCCTGAGCCCGGTCGAGACCTGCCACTGCGCCTCGGTGAACTCCTCGGCCGCCGTGTTGATCTGCTGGATGCCGTCATGAAGCTGGTTGAACGTCACTCTCATTGTCAGGCTCCGAAGATGCCCATCAGCGTCGACAACGTGTCATTCACGACGGTGAAGAACTTCGCGTTGGCCTCGTATGCCCGTTGATACTGCATCAACCGACCAGCCTCTTCGTCGAGCGACACGCCTTCCACGGAATCGCGCAACCGCCGGATCGACGTGACCACGGCGTCGCGTGTCTTCAGGCTGCTCTGCGCATCCGCACTGTCGGTGCCGACACCGATGACCAGCGTGCTCCACGAGCCGACGAAGGTCATCGTTCCACCGTTTGCCACATTGGCGTCGCGCAGGTCCGCCAGCGCCTGCGCCGTGCCGTTGTCGCCAACCGCGCCCGTCTGCGACGCGGCGATCTTCGAGGGGTCGGCCGCAATGCCCGGCGCCAGCTTCAACGCCTTCGCCGCACCCGCCGCCGACGCGATCGGCGTGAAGAACGCTCCACCAGCCGTGCCCGACAGGTCGTAGCCGCCGGCGTGGACCGTGTTCACCTGTTGGGCGACGTCGTAGGCGAGTTGGTCGAGCTGTGTTTGGTACTTGGGAATCGTCGTGTCCCGGATGTCGATGAAGCCGCCGACCGAGCCGCCCCGGAGCTCATTGGTGATGTCCGCGCCGCCCGCGCGAATCTCCGCAAAGCCGGTCGGCCCTGCCGATGTCACTGAGAGCGCGTAGCTGAAAGTGCCGACCACGAGCGCACGGCCGGAACCGGTGGACACATCTGCGGTGCCTTCCGGGTGGTTGATGACCGACACTTGCGTGAGCTTGGACAGGTTCTGCAACGCGAGTTCGAGTTGGTCCCGCATGGCAGACGAGTCGGAACCGTTGGCATCGCCGATGCGCTGGTTCAGGTCCGCGATCTTGGCAGACAAGGCGTTTATCTGCGGGATCGCCTGGCGCACCTCGGCGTCGGCTTCTCTCTGCGACGCTTCGAGGCGTGCGCCCATGTCGTTGAACGTGTTCGCCACGCGTCCAGCCTGCAGCAGCACGCCGTCGCGCAGCACCGACGACTGCGGATCGACCGACAACGCCCCGAACGATCCGAACAAGGCCGACAGTGCTCCGTCGATAGACGACCCGGCAGCACCCAATGAGGTTTCGATGGCCGATAGCGAATCCGAGCGCGCGTTGTCGTAGGCCTGCGAGGGCACTTCGTTCCGCAGACGCGTGTCAACGAACGCGTCGCGCGTCGAGCGCACACCGAGCACATCGACACCGCCCATGCCGTACGGATTGGGCCGCTCGGCGAGGTCGACGTGCCGCCGGGCGTAGCCTTCCGTGTTGACGTTGGCGATGTTCTGTCCTGTGACATCGAGCCCATAGCTCTGGGCGCCAAGTGCGTTCGACGCAGATGAGAGAGCGGTGAACAGCCCAGGCATCAGACTCGAGCCTCGAGGCGTCCGAGCCGCGGCGCCGGCGCACCGACGCCTGCTGGCAGATAGCCGTGGGTCATGCCCTGCGCGGACAACGTCACGTTGATGAGTTCGCTGGTGGCGCTCCCGACGGCGCGGCACCGCTCGAGCGAGTGCTTGATGCGGCGCAGTTGCGAGCGAACGACAGCGATGTCGGCACCCGACAAGTCGTCGGCTGTCGGCATCGAGGCAATCGCGGCAGCGAGTCCGCTCTCGCAGTTCCCGAGCGTGTCCGTGTCCGCGAGGACGGCGGCCTCGGCCACAGCGTCCAACGCTGCGCCGACCGCGGCCAGGCGCTCCAGGGGTGACGAGGCGGTGGCCATGTCCCTAAATCTGGTTGTCGAGCAAACGCTGGATCAGCGTGTCGGCCAGTTGGCCGGCGTCTGTGCCGAGCGAGCCGCTGGCCAGCAAGGCCTT
This sequence comes from Vicinamibacterales bacterium, assembly GCA_040081675.1. Taxonomy (GTDB): domain Bacteria; phylum Acidobacteriota; class Vicinamibacteria; order Vicinamibacterales; family CAVVIG01; genus CAVVIG01. The sequence continues at coordinate 1,819 of JBEBGB010000312.1, read as the reverse complement.
GCCTCGCTCGACCGCCTCCGGGCGAATCCCCGTCGGCTTGCTTGCCGAGTCGATGGCCCGCTGGGCGAGTTCGACATCGGGCGAGACCGTCACCGCATCGCCGTTGGCTCTGCCGGCCTGGTCTTTTCCTTTACTGGACGCCGTCCGCGCCGCGTCGACCTTGCCGGCCGCGGACGAGTCCACGTTTGGTCGATTGCCCTCAATCTTCATGCCCACTCCTGACAATAGATCTGTCGTCTGCGTAGGAATCGGCATTCATCCCCGAAGACTTTAGGAGGGCTGCCATCTCCACCGCGCGGCCGTTCTGTCGTGCCTCGAGGTGCAGGTGCGGTCCGGTCGAGCGTCCGCTATTGCCAGAACGAGCCACAACTTGTCCGGAATCAACCAGATCGCCGGGTTTGACCGAGACGTTCGAGAGGTGCGCATACCGCGTTTCGAGCCCTTTTCCGTGGTCGATCACGACGGTCAGGCCATACCCCGCTTGATCGCCGACCGACTTGACCTGTCCGGCGGCAACCGACTCCACGGCGTGCCCATAGGCCAGCCGAATGTCGGTGCCGGCATGGAACTGTGCACGTCCGGTAAACGGGTCCGCTCGCCATCCGAACTTGGACGTGACAGGACCTGGCAGCGTCCGAACCTGGGGAGTACTGGACACGCCTGTCCAATCGGCAACCGGCGCCCGCCCTGCAGCGCCGGTTTCTGCACCTGAGGCCTGGTTCGACAGTGTGTCCTCGCCGGACACGTCAACCGCGTCGGTTACCAGATCGGGCATTGGCGATACGGAGGTTCTCGGCGTGGCGACAGACAACATCGCAGAACGTGCGAACGCCGTCAGTCGCGACGGCGCGGCTGGCGCCGGAATTGAGCTGGCGGCGACGGTCTGCCCTCCGTCGCTTACTAGGTCGCTTACTAGGCCGCCTACTGGGCCGCTTGCAACGCCGCCCACTGCGCCGCCTACTGCGCCGCCTACTGCGCCGCTTGCTATGCCGAGCTGCTTGCTGAGGCCCTCGAGCATCACACGCGCGAGACCGAGCCCACCGGCATTGCTCATCGAGCGACCGAATTCGGTGTCGAAGGTATCGGTCATCGTCTGAGAGCCGAGGCCCTGTTCCTCCTCTTCCGACAACAGCGACTGGCGCATGCCGCGCATCATCTCCGAGATGAACATCGCCTCGAACTCCGCGGCGAGGTGCGCGACCTGTTCGCGCTCCGCTTTGGTGTCGGCGCGAATCTGTCCGCCAGGCGTTGAAACTGCAGTGACGTTCATGACTAGAGAACCACCAGTTCTGCGCGCAGCGCACCAGCGGCTTTCAGCGCCTGCATAATCGCGATGATGTCGCGTGGCGTCGCGCCAAGGGCGTTCAGTGCCCGCACCACCGAGTCGAGCGTCGTGCCTTCCTGCAGCGTGACCAACTGCGCCGAGGCCTCGTGCACGTCCACCTGCTCGTTCGGCACCACCGTGGTATCGCCACCCTTCGAGAATGCGTTTGGCTGCGACACCTCGTACTGCGTGCTGATACGCACCGACAGGCTGCCGTGCGCCACCGCAGCGGCGCCGATCCTGACCTGTCCGCCCACGACGACCGTCCCCGTGCGCTCGTTGATCACGACGCGCGCAACGGTGTCTGACTGCACCGGCAACACCTCGAGCCGCGCCATCAACGTGGCGATGTTCGCCCTGTACTGCTCCGGCACGCGAATGGACACGCTGCCAGGGTCGATGACCGACGCCTGATCGTCGCCGAGTTCTCCATTCACTGCTTCCGCGATCCTCGCCGCGCTCACGAAGTCGGGTTCCCGCAGCGCGAGCGTGATG
>JBEBGB010001146.1:0-1427 GCA_040081675.1 Vicinamibacterales bacterium | reverse complement strand
GGCAAAGTCCGGAATGCCGGGAACGGCAGGTAGGGCAGGGCAGGTGGGGCACGCCCCGCTGAGAAAAACGCGCGCGATGCAGTGTGAGCGTCAGCTCCATGCCCAGGGCCCAGAGCCTAGCGCCGATAGCCTCTCGAGATCCTACGGCGTCGTGCGAAGGGGCTTCAGCACCTGGAAGTCGTCTGTGCGCGTGAGTTGGCGCAGCGCGGTCTGCAACGTTTCCGGAGGCACAACCAGTTTGCGGAGCTCGAGGTCGAGCCATCCGCCCGCGCTGGTCACGCGCGCGGCCAGCGCGCCGTCGGCACGCCAGAACTCGTTGCGGATGATGAATCGCGCGGCGTCTTCGGACAGTCCTGCCGCGGCGATTGTGACGCGGATCTCTTCGAGCAAGCGAAGCTCTCTGAAGTACTCGATTTCGTCCTTGCGGACGACGGGGCCTATACCGAGGCGGAGAAATTCCTCGATGGGCAGGCCATGTTCGGCGAAGAACATGAAGCGGAGGTCGGCCGACTTGTCGAGGAACGCGGTGTTCCTCATGTGGGCATTGAAATCCATGTCGCCCCACGTGGCGAGCATGCGTTTCTCGAACATGTGTCGGAAGGTACTTCGCTCGGGAACGACGCGCAACTCACGCGGTGGACGAGCGCGTCAACGAGCTGCCTTGTGTTTTCAGGAAGAAGTGGTTGTTACACGGTGAGGCGAGCCTCGTTGGCTCGCCCCACCTCTGCCTTCTTTACTGACGACCGCCTGGTGCCCCGCGCCCACCGCGTCCGCCAATGGTCGGTTCTTCGGCGTTGCCACGGCCACGCGCTGGCGGCGCCCAGCCGTCCATCGACGGTCCGTTCTGCACGAACCGCGTGTCCGCACTCAGCGGATTACCCGTGAGGTACTGCTGGCCGGCGTTACCCCAGAACTTCCCGGCACGTAGCGTCGCATTCCGGCTGATCGTCAAGAGGCTCTGATAGCGCGGGTCGGTCTGCGCCCACCCGGAGAAGCGCGCGAGATCGTTGTTGCCCTGAATGACCACGTCGATGCCAAACGTGGCAGCGATCTCGTCGACGTTGATGATGCCATCGAGTGTTTCGAGCATCACGACGACCAGCATGTTGTCGTTGAAGGTGTTCTGATAGCCGCCGGGCGCGTTCGCCCAGACCGTCCCTGCCTGTCCCGCGCCCGAACTGCGGCGTCCAAACGGTGGGAACCGTGAATAGCGCGCGGCCTCGAGTGCCTGATGGCCATCGCGGATCGTCGGGAAGATCAGACCGATGGCCCCAAGGTCCGTTGCCTTCTGAATGCTCGACTCATTCTGGTCCGGCATCCGGATCATCGGCGCGGCGCCGTCGGGACCCGGGCACGCCGCGATCATCTTCGCGACCTCGTCCCACGACATCGTGCTGTGTTGCATCTCGAACCAGACGTAGCCGTAG
>JBEBGB010001145.1:0-1427 GCA_040081675.1 Vicinamibacterales bacterium | reverse complement strand
TCAGCTTGCCGTCGTCGAGCACCGCGAGCGCGCGCGGCGTCGCGCCGGTCTCCTGGATGTCGAGGCGGAACTGCCCGGGCACGGTGTCGTTGGTGTGCGCGAAGCCGTTGCCGAGCGTGATCGACTGGTTCCCGAACGTGGTGTCGACGACGCCGGCGGCGGTCAGCTTGAACTCGCTCAGGTGCAGGTTGCCGTTGTCCTGCCGACCGGGGCCTTTGTGCGGCAGCGTGTCGTCGGTGAGCAACTCAAGGCGCACCGCCGTCACGCGGCCGGCCACGCGGCCCTTTACGCGCGTCGTCAGCGTTAGGAGTTACGCAGTCCGGGGTCTTGGAAAGCCGATTCGCGGTCGGGCCAAGTAGGTCCGGACCGCGTCCCGAATGATGGCGGTTTTGGCCTCCACCCAACTGATCCCTTTGGCGAAGCAATGGGCCTCGAACCGCAGGAACGCACGCAGGGCCAACCCGATGTGGTTCCGCTGCGCGTGCGCCTTTCGGCACTGGCACCGCTCCACCCCGGTGCATTGCTTGATCCCCCGGTGGTAGTGCTCGATGGCCCAACTGAACTCCGCGAACTGCAGTCGGGTCAGTTCGGTCATCGACAGGTCGTTGGTGGCCCAGTACGCGGTGCCACCGTTTGGGGTGGCAATCCCGAATACCTTCACCAACCCGAATCCGGGCAACCACACCTCCGTGCCACGCGCCGAGATCGGGGTCGCGGCGAGTGGCCGTTTCCCCTGTCGGTTCGGGTTCACCAACCGGTTCGACTTGAGCCGGGTGAGCCACGTCCACCCGCAGTTGCGAATCAACTTGAGGTTGTCCAAACTGCTGTACCAGCCGTCGAATGCGACACACCGGGGCTTGAACCCGCGCGCGTACGCGGTCCGAATCATGTCGGCGAAGTGGTCGTTCTTGGTGCGCGAGTCGGCCTTGTCGTAGATCCGGTAATCGCACGGGATGTGTCGGTCCCCGTCGGTCCACAACAGGGACACCAGATTGATCCCCTGAACCACGGCGCGGTGCTTGCCGGACCAATGCCGGGTGACCAGTTCGATGGATCGGGCGTACGGCTTGTCGAGGGTCGAGTCGTCCACGACCAGTATCCCGTCGTCGCGTCGGACCTGTGTTTGCGCTTCGGCCCAGAGCGTGTCGGGGTCGGGTTCCAGACGGGTCAGTAATCGGGTGAACGCGTCGTGGGCCGGTGGGTCGGGTCGGTCCGGTTGCACCCGCGCCGCCTCGGTCGCGGAGCACGCCTTCGGCGTCGCAATCAGGAACTCGATGTAGTCGCTCGCGTGGACTTTGGGCCTGCTCATGGGGCTATACTAGAGCCACAACACCACCCGCGCAAGGCACCCAGCGAGGGAGATTGCACAACACCCAGAGCCAGCAGAGGTTTAGGGCGTGACCGACCGCCAACTGCGTAACACCTAA
>JBEBGB010000311.1:0-5841 GCA_040081675.1 Vicinamibacterales bacterium | reverse complement strand
ACGTCCACCGCGACGATGCTCTCGGAGAAGAGGTTGTTCCCGGGACGTTCGCCGCCGTAGTAGTCGTGCGTCGGCAGTTCAATAGGCAGATAGGCCAGGCCTAGTTGTGGATCTGCGGAGATCTGACCCCAGGCGCCGGTGTTGCCGGTGTACGACCATGAGTCCTTCTCCCAGGTGTCGTTGCCGAACTCCCCGGGCCGCGGGATCGTGTGGAAGATCCACAGCCGCTTGCCCGTTCGCACGTCAAAGCCGCGAACGTACCCTTTCACATTGGCGCGGCTTCGCGGGTTGGCGCCCGTATCAAACGCGGCTCCGACGATGACGACATCATTGACGATGGTCGGCGTCGAATGGAGGCCGACTCTCGCCGTGTCGACATCGATCTGTTGGTCGAAGTCGGTCTTCAGGTCGACGACGCCGTCCTTGCCAAAGCTGCGAACCAGCGCTCCTGTCGCAGCGTCCAGAGCGATCAGTCGGTAGCCTGGTGTGACATAGAGAATCCGCCGCTCGCGTCCATCGGTCCAGTACGACAGGCCGCGACCCGAGAGCTGGCGCGGCGCTGCCTCACCGCGTGCGCCTTCCTGCTCGCTGTGCATCCACACGAGTTCGCCAGATGTGGCATCAAGGGCGACGACAGCGCGGCGAGTCCCGGCGGTCGAATAGAGCACGCCGTTGACCATGAGCGGCGTCGACTCGAATTGATACTCGGGCCGAGGGCCGAACAAATCGCTCTTGAACCGCCACGCGATCTCGAGCTTGCTGAAATTGGCCGCTGATATCTGCGTAAGCGGTGAGTAGCGCGTGTGTCCGAGGTCGCCGCCGTAAGAGGGCCATTCGCCGTTCGGCGCGCCCGACTGCGCATAGACACCGGCGCCGAGCAACAACGCCGCCACGAATAATCCCAATCCCCGTCGCATCATCGTCACCTCGTGAAGACTCTCAGCGGCGCACAGTATTGCAGATTGGGCTGAATCAAGAGCAGCCTTTTTGACGATGGGCGCTGGACGCTAGATGCTAGATGCGAATGTCGGCGACCAGGGGCAGGTGGTCGGACGCCACGAGCGAGAGCCGATTGCGCACAATCTGGACGTGAACGATGTCGAGCGGACCGTCGTAGTAGATGTGGTCGAGGTGCAGGATGGGAAACAGCCCAGGGTAGGTGCGACGGCGACGCATGAACTGCTGCAAATCGATGCTCTTCAACCGCGCGCTCAGCATCGAGGTCGTGAGGCCGCGCATCCACTCGTTGAAGTCGCCGAGCACGATTTTCGGACCGGCCACCTGACGGTTCGACACAATGGTCGCCAGGCGCTGGGCCTGATGCCTGCGCTCGAGGATCGCGGTGCCGAGGTGCACGTTGTAGACGTGAAGCGTCCGCCCGTTAACGTCCACGTCCGCTCGCTGCATGCAGCGCTCTTCGCAGCTCTTCCAGGACAGGTCGTGATGCGCGTGATGGGTGATGGGGAACCGACTGAGCACGACATTGCCGAACTGATGTCCACGAAGCTGGCGCGTCGACGCCATCACCCAGCCCATGCCGAGCGCCGCGCCGATCTCCTCGATGTGGCTGCTGCCGTCCGGTCCCGCGCCGATTACTTCCTGCAAGGCCACGACGTCAGCATCGATCCCGTGAAGAACCTCCGCGACGCGGGCGGGCCGCGTACGGCGATCCATGCCTCGCGACCGGTGAATGTTGTAAGTCACGATGCGGAGCGTCGACCGGGGCGCCAGCGTCACTGGACTATGATAGTCCGCTGCGCACGGCTCCTCGTGCGCGACGTCAGGAGGGACAGCTTTCCAGTCATGGCCCGACTCAAATCCGAACTCGAAGTCACCTGCCCCTGCTGTCAGACGACGCTCGTCATCGACCTCAACCTGGGCCGCGTCGTGTCACATCACGAGCCTGAACGAGGGAACAAGCCCGAGTTGAGCGATGCTCAGCGGATCCTTGCCGAGGAAGCCGCTCGCCGCGAGTCGATCTTCGAGCAATCCGTCCACGCGGAGAAGAACCGCGGTGACGCACTCTCGCGACGATTCGAGGAAGCCCTGCGCCAGGCCAACAACGAGCCAATCTCCAAGCCGACTCGCGACTTCGATCTGGACTAGACCGGCTTCTCCCAGGTGTCGTCTTTCGGAAGCGGCATCCACTTCTCGCGTCCTACGTAGTACCGCACCGGTTTACGGTCTTCGTGCGTGGTGCGGAAGGCCTTGTACTTCAGGTGCAGGCGCTTGTATCGAGCGTCGCTCATTCGCAGGGCCCGATGCGGAAAGTCGATGAGCATCTGCTCGACTCTCCAGACATTCTTTTCCGACAGACGCCAATCGTAGAAGCCCAGCTCTTCGTCGAGGTTCACGACGGCGAACGCAGTGACGCGGCCGGTGAAGTCGACGTACGGATCCATGTAGCTCGCGGCGAGTGCACGCGGCGTCGCAAACACCGGGCGCCGACCGTGGAGTCCTGGATCGCGAGATCGCGCGACCGAGCCCCAGCATCCATTTTCTTGATAGACGAAGATCACGTGATCGAGCTTGTCCACCGATTCGAAGCTGATGACCCTCGGCGCGTAGCCCTGGCGCTCGAGCACGGTTGCCGCGAAGAGAGCGGCTTCGAGGCAATGGGCTTCGCCGCGGCGGACGACGCCACGGAACGTACGCAGTGTCTCGCCATCCTTCTCGTAGTTGTAGGGCAGGCGATTGAGGTACGACTGGACCCGCGCCGGCGTACGGAGCTTGTCAGCGAGTCGCCGCTCGCGCGGCGTCAGAGTGACGGGTCGGTGTTTCACTTAGGACCCGGAAGCAAATAAGGGTGCCAAGTCCGGGCGGCGAGGCGCCCGCCCGGCGAGGCGTGAGGAGCGCGCATACCGGGCGTATGTAAGCGACGAGCAACGAAGCCCGGCGGGATGCATCGGCGGCCAGACTGGCACGATTATTTGCTTCCAGGTCCTTAGTCGACGCCGACCATCACGCGCAGATCGGCCAACACCTGTGCAGGCGTCCACTCGTTGCCGTTGTAGGTCTGCACCAGGTTGCCCTGTCGATCGAGAATCGCCGTTCGCAGGTTGTGGGTGATGTCGCTCGGGTCATTCATTGCCCGTGAGATGGACACGCCGAAGCCCGACGCCCACTTGTCGATCTGGTCGCGGTCGCCCGTGACGAAGGTCCACAGACGCGGGTCGGCGCCAAGCTGCGTGGCGTGTTTCTTCAACACGGCGGGCGTGTCGACTTGCGGGTCGAAGCTGACGCTCAGCAAGTGTGCCTTCAGCAGATTGTTCTGTTCTTTCAGTTTCGCCTGAATCTTCGCGAAGTTGCTGTCCATGAGCGGGCAGAACTCCGGCATGGGACAGCTCGTGTAGATGAAGGTGACGACGATCGCCGATCCTCGCAGCGATTCCAGACTGACCGACTTGCCGTCCTGGTCGACGAACGTCTGATCCGGCACAGGCGCGCCCGTCTTGATCAACTCGAAACCCGACGCGGCTTCTGCTGACGCGCTTCCAGGCGCAACCTCCAAGGGTGCGTTGCCCACTTTCTTCACCTTCTCCAGGTAGGCTCTCGTGGGCTCGACGATGAGCGACGCCGTAATCAGATCGCCGGGCGCGAGGTCTGCGTACTCCTTGGCGTCCACGACGTTGTAGGGCATCGTCATCGCCGACATGAATCCCGGGATTTCTTCGTGTCGGATGACCGCTTCCTTGCGGTCGGCTTGAACCGACAGAACCTGCCCCTGGAGCGTGTACTGGCGACGGTCGGAGGCTGGACGACTACATGCCGACGCAACCAGCGCGAGCATGACAATGAAAGCCATGCGAATCGGCATGTGCCCTGAAGTCTTGACCGGCCGAGTGTGTTGCGAATGAATCAACTTTGTTGCTCCGGTCAAGACGACCGCCCGGCAGAGCCGGGCAAACGTAATAGAGTTTACTAGCGAGGAAGCCGCCTGGACGGCCTCAATGGTCTGGGTCACCCTCGCTAGTTTACAGTTGGTCCGGCTGAACCCGGACACGACGTCAGTGTCCGGCGCGCCGATTACGGCCGGACCGAGCCGGATTCGAGAGTCCACATGATTTGGGTCGGAACCTCTGGCTACAACTATCCCGAGTGGAAAGGCAGCTTCTATCCGTCGGACCTGCCGACGACGAAGATGCTGCCGTACTACGCTGCGCGCTTTCCGACGGTGGAGATCAACTACACGTTCTACCGCATGCCGAACGAGAAGCTGGTCGGTGGCTGGGCAGCGAACACGCCCGACCCGTACCGTCTGACGTTGAAGGCGCCGCGCCGCATTACGCACGACAGCCGCCTGAAGAACACGGGTGAACTGGTTCAGAATTTCTGCCGCGTAGCTGGATCGCTCGGTCCCAAGCTCGGGGCTCTGCTGTTCCAGTTGCCGCCGAACCTGAAGAAGGACCTGGCGGTGTTCGACGCCTTCCTCGCAGACCTGCCACCACACGTGTGCGCGGCGTTCGAGTTCAGGAATACATCCTGGTTTGACGATGAGGTGTTCGAGCGGTTGAAGGCCAGGAACCTTGCTCTGTGCGTGTCGGACAGCGAGAAGCTGTCGGCGCCGGTCAAGGTCACTGCCGACTATGCGTACTTCCGGCTCCGGGATGAAGGGTACCAGCCTGACGACATCGCCCGATGGGCCGACACGATCGCGCAGGAAACCTCGGCGTGCAAGGACGTGTTCGTGTACTTCAAGCACGAGGACGAAGGGAAGGGACCCGAGTTCGCGCAGCTGCTGATGAAACGACTTGGGCTCGTGTGAGTGCGTTCGACGAAATCCACGATCTGCGTTTCTGCCCAGTAGCCATCGTCGTTTCCAGACCGTGGGCCAACGAACCCGCAGTGGCCACCATGCTGCATCACGTGCACGTCGATGTGAGGGTTGGCCGCGATGACAGGGCTTCGGAACGGAGCAGACGGCACGAACGGGTCGTCCTCAGCGGTGATGACGAGAGCCGGCACACGGATCCGGTCGGCGATGCGCATGGCACTGCAGCGGTAGTAGTAGTCCTCGGCATCACGAAACCCGAAGTGAGGAGCCGTATAGACGTCGTCGAACTGACGAACGCTGCGAATGGCGTCCAGCTTCGACAGATCGAACAGCCCGGGCCAGAACTGCTCCTTGCGCCGCATCCGCTTCTTCAGTTCCTTCACGAAGTTCCACTCGTACAGCACGTTCTGCCGGCGCTCGAGCGCACGGGTGCAATCGCCGATCTCGATGATGGGCGAGATCGCCGCGACGCCGACGAGCGCTTCGTGAGGCGCATCGCCGTACTCCGCCGCCAGCTTCACCGCCAGGTTGCCACCGAGCGAGTAGCCAGCGACCGCGATGGCGCGCAGACCCTCGAGCCGTGACAATTCGTCGATGACGTGCCGCGCGTCTTCGGTGAGACCCGAGTGGAAAAGACCCTCTGCAAGATGTTCTGTGCCGCCGCAGTTGCGCTGATTCAGCAGCACCACATTCATGCCGCGCGCGAACGCCTTCGACGCAATCCCCTTCATGTAGTGCGACTGGCTCGATCCGTTCAGGCCGTGCAGGGCGAGGATGGTTGCCCGCTCCTGCGGCACGGGTTGCCAGTAGCAGTGCGCCAGGACGCGCGTGCGAGGCGCCGTGTCGAAGAAGCGCTCCGTGGGTGCTGGCAGATTCGTGAAGCGTCGCGGATTGCCCCAGCCGAACAGGGTCATCCGGTGGCCGCCCCGCAAGAACGGCCGTGGAACAAACGAGTCCATCCGAACGATCATACCCGCTATCATTGCGCCCATGCCGAAGAGGCCGTTCTACACAAACCTGTACGTCCAGGTGCTGGTCGCCATAGCCATTGGCGTGGTTATGGGCGT
>JBEBGB010000028.1:0-20640 GCA_040081675.1 Vicinamibacterales bacterium | reverse complement strand
CGCTCTTCGTGATGTGGGCGCTCCTCTCGGTGGCGGCGCTGTGGGCCAGCCGTACCTGGCACGGTCACGACCGTTCAACTCTAGCGAGGGCTTAAATCAATGACTGCAGAAGCAGTATTTTCCGTCGCGAACACAACGGCGCTCGTCACGTGGATCGTGCTGGCGCTCTTTCAACGACGTCGCTGGGCAACCGATGGCGTCGTGATCGCGGCCGTGTCGCTGTTCGCCGTCGCGTACGTCGCAATCATCGGCCCGCGGTGGTTGGGTAGCCAGGGTGGCTTCTCGTCACTCGCGGCTGTGTCGACACTCTTCAGCAACCCGTGGCTGCTGCTCGCCGGTTGGATCCACTATCTCGCGTTCGATCTTCTGGTAGGACGCTGGGAAGCACGCGACGCGGCGGAACGCGGCATCTCGCCGTTAATTGTCGCGCCGTGCCTGGCGCTGACATTCATGTTCGGGCCTGCCGGGTGGTTGTCCTACTGCGTCGTTCGGCGACTCGTCGGCTCCACGGCGGCGAAGAGCACCGGTTCAGTCGTATGACGCGAACTCGAGAACGCTGAAATTTGGACGAGTCAAGTCATCCATACTGTGACGGTTGGCGTTCGCTGTATCGGCCAGGCGGCGCGCGAGGCATGCCTCCATGGCAACGTGACGAGGCGAGATCCCTTAAACTGAACCTCGAGAGGAATTGAACCATGGCCCTGCTCGATTGGTCCCAGTGCCCAGCGGTTGAGAGTGTTGCAGGCAAAGTTAGCGGGACGTGGGTGCTGCGCGACACGCGTATGCCCGTCGCAACGATCTTCGAGAACCTCGAAGCGGGAGCAAATATCGACGACATCCTGGCGTGGTACGACGGGTTAGACCGCAGCCAGGTGAAGGCCGTCATCGAATTTGCCGCGCGCAGCCTCGACATGCCAGTGGCCAGCCGCTGAATGCGCGTATTGTTCGACCAGGCCACACCGGTCCCGATTCGTACGTTTCTGATCGACCACACCGTGCGCACGGCCGCGCAGCAGCACTGGGACACCCTCGAGAACGGCGAACTCTTGACTGTGGCTGAGGAAGCCGGTTTCGAGGTCTTTCTCACGACCGACAAGAACATGCGGTATCAACAGAACATGACCGGCAGGACCATAGCGGTTGTCGTCATCGGCGTTCAGCAGTGGCCAGCCCTGCAGCCGCACGTGGCGCTCGTCGTGACCGCAGTGAACGCCGCAACACCTGGCAGCTTCACCGAGGTGGATATTCCGATCGACTGACCGCCCACCTGGTGCCGCCAGCGCCGGGACAAGGGGCGCCCGCCGCGCGGCCGGATTACCCCTGACACGTCGTTAGCGTGGCGATCTCCGGCCGAGAGTATTTCGGCGCTTCGGACATGAGAATTGCTCGCCAGTAGCCCGTGTTGCGAGAGTGATCACGTCCGTACATCCCTAACCGCTATAATCCCGGCCACTTGGCGCTCACTCCTGGCACTCGACTCGGCGTCTACGGAATCGCCGCGGCAATCTGACGGATGCGAAATGGAGCTCCCAATGTTCATGTATCCACGACACCTGGTCACCCGCATGGTCGTTCTGCTCTCGCTGTATCCGGCACTGGCCGGCGCCCAGTCGAGGACGCCCGACCAGCGGCTGCTCCGCGAGATTTACCAGCAACTGGTCGAGATCAACACGAGCGACTCGGTCGGCAGCACGACGGCGGCTGCGCAGGCGATGGCGGCCAGGCTGAAGTCGGCGGGGTTCGCTGAGGCCGACGTCCGCATCGTCACGCCGTCGGGCAATCCGAAGAAGGGCAACCTGGTCGCGCGGCTGCATGGAACCGGGGCGCGCAAGCCACTGCTGCTTCTGGCACATCTCGATGTGGTGGAGGCGAAGCGGGAGGACTGGACCCGCGATCCGTTCAAGCTCATCGAAGAGAACGGATTCTTCTACGGGCGCGGCACCTCCGACGACAAGGCGATGGCCGCGATCTTCGTCGAAGAGATGATCCGGTTGAAGCGCGAAGGATTCCGGCCCAACCGCGACATCATCCTGGCGCTCACCGCGGACGAAGAGCTCGGCGGCTCCTCCGAGTTCAACGGTGTCGAGCACCTGCTGCGCGCGCAGAAGCCGCTGATCGAGGCGGAGTACGCCATCAACGAGGGCGGCGGCGGCCTCATCAACGCGCAGGGCAAGTACGAGCGCCTGGCGGTGCAGGTGACCGAGAAGACCTATATCGACTTCCGGCTGCAGGTCACCAATCCTGGCGGCCACAGTTCGGTTCCCAAGCCTGACAACGCGATCTATCGCATGAGCGAAGCGCTCTCTCGACTGTCCAGATTCCGCTTCCCGGCGCAGCTCAACGACGCGACGCGTCTGTACTTCGAGCGGATGGCGCCTCGTGAAACCGGGCAGGTCTCCGCGGACATGAAGGCCATTCTCTCGAACCCACCTGACGAGCAGGCTCTGGCGCGTCTCAGCGACGATCCTCAGATCAATGCCCAGCTCCGCACGACCTGCATCACGACGATGCTGGACGGGGGCCACGCGCCAAACGCGCTGCCACAGCGCGTGACCGCCACCGTCAATTGCCGCGTCATGCCCGGCGTCACGTTGCGAGAGGTCTCGGACACGCTGACGAAAGCGTTGGCTGACCCGAACCTGTCGGTGACGCCCATTACCCACGTGACCATGTCCGCACCGTCGGCCTTGAAGGATGATTTCCTCAAGTCGGTCGAGGCTGTTGCGGGGGCGATGTGGCCGGGCGTGCCGGTGATTCCCACAATGTCGGCTGGTGGCACAGACGGCCGGTTTCTCAGGAACGACGGCATTCCGACCTACGGCGTCTCGGGCCTGTTCAACGTGTCCGACAACGGGTCGCACGGACTGAATGAACGGATGCGCGTGGACGCACTCTACGAAGGACAGGAATTCCTGTATCGCCTGACCAGGGCGCTATCCGAGGGGGCCGCCGTCACTCGTCAGTAGGCGAGGCAACGACGACGCACGGCGTCATCTGCAAGGCCGAGTAGGCGTAGACTCACGCCGTCCCGGGGACTGCGTCGGTCGACGCGCACCTATCAAGAGGAGCGACACATGCGACTGCGTTGGGTGTGGCTGTATCTCACCGTCGTCCTGGCAGCGGGCGTCGTCGTCCGCTCGCAGGCCAGGTCACCGCTGGACCAGCTCTTCGCCGACTACTACGAAGACACCCTGAAGTGGACCCCGGAACGGGCAACCTCGCTCGGCCGGAACGACTACAACGACCGGTGGAGCGACTGGTCCAAAGCGGGGCGCGACGCGATTCAGGCTGCGCGGCGGCAATACCTGACACGCCTGCAGCCGCTCGAAACAGGCCGCCTGACGGAAGAAGAGCAGCTGAACGCAGCGCTGCTGCATGGCCAGTTGCAGCAGGCGATCGACACAGCCGACCTCGACACCTTCATTTACGCGCTCTACCAAGGGGCCAGCCGTAGCGTACACAGCCAGGCCTTCAGCGCCATTAGCGCGATGCCGGCGCGCAGTGTCCGCGATTACGAGCAGATCCTCGCGCGCCTCGACACGCTGCCACAGTACGTTGCACAGCGCATCGACGCGCTCCGCGAAGGTATGAGCCGCGGCATCGTCCAGGCGGCGTTGGTGACCGACATCATCGCCGGGCAGGTGCAGACGCAGGCAGAACAGGCGCCCGAGGCATCGCCTCTGCTGGCCGCCTTTCGTTCTTTCCCCGCCAGCATCCCGGCCAACGAGCAGGCGCGCCTGCGCAGCCGCGCCGAGGCCGCCTACCGCGAGGCCTTCCAACCGTCATGGCGACGGCTGCACACCTTCCTTGCTGAGGACTACCGCCGCGTCGCCAGGACCAACGTCAGCCCGGCGTCGCTGCCCGGTGGCGACCAGTTGTATCGCGCACTGGTTCGCCGCGAAACGACGACGGGCATGACGCCTGAGGAGATCTTCGCACTGGGCGAACGCGAGGTGGCGCGCATCGAGACGGCGATGCAGGCGACGGCCAAAGAAGCCGGCTTCAGTGGCACCGTGAGCGAGTTTTCGGCCAGGCTCGATGCGGACCCAGCGATGCACTTCCGCGATCGCGAAGAGATGCTGGTCTTTGTCCGCAACATCGCGATGCAGGCGGAGCCCGGCTTGCCGCAGTTGTTCAAGCGCTTGCCGCGGGCGCCGTTCGGCGTGCGGCCGATCCGTCCTGACGTGGAAGCGGCCACGGCCAACTACTATGACGCCCCGGCCTTCGACGGCAGCCGCGCCGGCTTCGTCAACCTGAACACCTACAAGGCCGAGACGCAGGTGAAGTACGACAAAGTGTCGCTCATTCTGCATGAAGGTGTCCCTGGACATCATCTGCAGCTCGCCCTGCAGCGAGAGCGCACCGATGTTCCGGAGTTCCGCACGCTGGCGTCGTCCACCGCCTTCCTCGAGGGCTGGGGACTGTATGCCGAATCACTCGGCAACGAGCTTGGGCTCTATCGCGATCCGGTGATCCGATTCGGCTGGCTGACGAGCGAACGCTTTCGCGCGGTGCGGCTGGTCGTGGACACCGGCATGCATGCGAAGGGCTGGTCTCGCCAGCAGGCGACCGACTACTTCAAGCTGCACGCACCGACGAACTCGCTCGCCGAGATCGATCGCTACATCGCCCAGCCGGGCCAGGCGCTCGCCTACAAGATGGGCGAGCTCAAGCTCACCGAGCTGCGCCGCCGGACCGAGATGGCGCTTGGTTCGCGCTTCGATCTGCGCGAGTTCCACGACGTCGTGCTAACCGGAGGCAACCTGCCACTCGACCTGATCGAGCAGCAGGTCGATGCCTACATTCGCCGCGAGCAGTTGCGCACGGGGCGCTAGGCGGTCGCGAACGCCGATGCCAGGAGCAATGAAGACTTCTGGCAGCCGTCCATTCGTCAACGCGGTCATATGGCCGACACGGGCTGGCACGACGAAGGCGGCGCCGATCACTGTCGCTGGCGCCTGGCGCCGCGGCGGCGGTCACCGCCACGTTAGGTCCTCGTACGTCGTTAGCGTTCATCGGCAGTGCCGCGGTGCGCGATGCCGAGATGAGTCTGAATGCCGCGACCGCGGCACTGTCATAACGTGACTTGAAGGAAGCCGCTGGGGCGGTGGCCGCTATGGAGCCGCAAGTTGGGATCCGGGCTGTGCGGGTGCCGCGAGCGTACGGGAATCGACGTGTCTCGCAGAGTGCGGCGCGCGTCGCGGCGTGATCGCGTCGGCGAGATCGCCTCGTCGATCGGTAGTGCGGGGACATCGAGGCACACGTCGAGTCACGTGCCGGCGCACGTCGAGCGCGGGGTCGCCTGGCGGAGATCGGGTGTGCGGTCATGAGCTATAGAGCGTCAGCAGCAGGGTGCGGTGATAGAGATTCTTCGCGCTGGCGATCAGGCGCTGCACCTCCGCGGGACTGAGGACGACCGGGAGGCGCCGCCTGCCCTTGGGATACGGCAGGTCTTCTTTCATGTCGCGCCGCTTGAGCACGCGCAGATAGAAGAAGCGGAGCGCGGCGATCTCCGCGATGACGGTCCCGACCGCGAGCTTCCGCTCCTCGAGCAGATAGATCTGGTAGCGGCGCAGATCGTCCGGACCGAGGCGGTCCAGACGCCCACCGGCATGGCGATGAAAGGCCTGGATGATGCGGAGATAACTCGCGCGGGTGGTCGTGACGTACCAGGCGAAGTTCTGGTTGGCGCCGGTTGCGCTGGCGTGGAATGATGGGTTCAGTCCACACGAATTGACCGAGATCCGCCGCCTGGTCGTGGCGCACGAGGCGGCAATCATTGAGGCATGGCATGAGCACTGCGGTCAGCGTTGAATCGAGGATCGCTCAGGTTGACGTGGATGACGACACGATCACCGCACGTCTGGTGGATGGTCGTGTCATCAGCGTGCCGCTGGCGTGGTCCTGGCGCTTGTCGGATGCCGCTCCCGCGCAACGAGCGAACTGGGAGTTGATCGGCGACGGTCACGGCGTATATTGGCCCGATGTCGACGAGGACATTAGTGCCGAGGGCATGCTCACCGGCGGGCCCGCACGACGTCCGCGGAGCTACGGCAGGGCGACGGCGGCGCCCGCTGGCAAAGCGCTGCAGCCGACGAGCCGCGCGCGTCGCAATGCCAAGCCCAAGGCACGATCCGGTGCAGCTCGCGGCTAAGTACTCCGTTTCGTAATTACGCCCACGTATCGGCCGCCGGGCATCCCGCCTCGCGGCGTTGCTCGTCGGTCAAATGCTCCCGGCACTTTCCGTCCTCACGCCTTCCGATCCGAGCGCCCCGACGCCCGAATACGTGACCGGAATTGCGAAACGGAGTACTAAGCGCCGAGGTTAGTGCCTTCGGAGCAGATGGCGCCTGTTCGGATAGATCCCCCGTACGTCGCACACTGTTTACGAATCCGGCCAGGTCCTCGACGTTACTCGAGAAGATCCGCGCAAGGTTGCCGGTCGGCTCGTATACTTCGCCGGACATTCCACCGGCCGCGACCACCCGCGGCCGGGTGCGATGGACGATGTTCACAGACGGACCTTCAGCAACTGCTATCAGAGGAGAATCGCCATGCTGTTCATGATCACCTATGCGTTTAGTCCCGATGTTCGCGACGTGGTACAGGACCGATTCAAGAAGACCGGCGGGTTGCCTGGGCCCGGCGCGAAGATGCTTGGACGATGGCATGACCTGGGAGGGCACCGAGGCTTCCTGCTTGCAGAGAGCAACGACAGCGTCGCGATCGGGAAGTGGATGCAGGAGTGGACTGACCTCCTCGAATTCGAGGTGACGGCAGTCAACAGTGACGAGGACGTCATGAAGGTGCTGGGCGCCTGAGGAGCGGTTGTCTCCATGCAGCCTCCGGATGCCGGTTCTTCGGCATCCGGAATGCTGACGCCCGTGTCGGGAGCCTCGATGACTGGCGCCTGGTCGTTGGCGCAGGAGCGATCGATGCCGCGAACTGCCGCCCGGAGCCGGCGATTCAGGTCCTGTTCATCGGCGACACCTGACTCACACCCGCAGAGCTGGCTGGTCGAGAGCGGCTGATCCCGACTCGTGCCGCGGACCGTGTATTAACATCGCGCTGAATGCTACTCGCCAGCGCACTCGAGTTCTTGTCGTGAGCCAGGGAGCCAAGGGCAGCGGCCAGAGCAGTCAACCCCGACTCCTCAAGACCCTCGGCGACGATTTCCGCATCGTCACCGAGGACGTGATGCGGCGTGGCGTCGGCCGGTCTGTTGGCGGAACCTTCTCGAGCGTGGAGCAGTTCTACCTCACGCGGGAGGATCGTCAGCGGCTCTCGGAACTCAAGAGCGGACGCCGGCTGGGCAGGCGCATCTGGTGGTTTGTGCGCGGTCTCCTCATGAGACTGACGCCGGCCCGGCGCATCATGCTGGCTGCGGCCATGGTGGCGATCTTCTTCAGCATCGGCCGCTTCGACTTCGACAGCATTCACGTGGGCCTCAGATTCCAGGGGCTCGGCATCTTTCTGCTCTTCGCCGTGCTGGTCCTCGAGTTGAAGGACAAGCTCATCGCGCGTGACGAACTCGAAGCCGGTCGTGCCGTGCAGTTGGCGTTGCTCCCGACTGAGCGTCCCGAAGTTCCAGGCTGGGACGTCTGGCTCTATACCCAGCCCGCGAACGACGTGGGCGGCGACCTGGTCGATCACTTGCCTCTTGAAGGCGGTCGTCATGCCGTGATCCTTGGAGACGTGGCAGGAAAGGCGCTGCCTGCCGCACTGTTGTCAGTGAAGCTGCAAGCGACGATTCGCGCGCTGGCGCCGCACTTCGAGGATCTGGGCGAGTTCGGCGGCGCGGTGAATCGCATTCTCTATCGCGACGGTCTACCCACCAGGTTCGCTTCGCTCGTCTATGCAGTGCTTTCGACTGACTCGGGGATTGTCACGCTGCTCAACGCCGGTCACATGCCGCCGTTGTGGCTGCACGGCACGACGCTGACCACGCTGCCAAACGGCTCGATGGTGCTTGGGATGATGCCGGACGTGACCTTCGAGGATCAGCGCGTCGCGATCGGGCGCGGCGATCTGCTCGTGGTCTACTCGGACGGCGTGAGCGAGGCCATGAACGAAGCCGGCGAGTTCTTCGGAGATGACCGGCTTCACGCCCTGGCCGCCGAGACCCGCGTCATGGCATCGCCGGACGCTGGGCGCCATATTCTCGACGGCCTTGCAGCATTCGTCGGAGAAGCCGAGCAGAGCGACGACGTGTCGCTCATGGTGCTGAGGCGACTCTAGGCGATGGGCGATGGGCGATGGGCCATCGGCAGAGTCACCCTGTCGCGCCGTTCCGGGTGTCGAACGACTTACCCGATTTGTTCTGACTACTTGAGATTCATCCGGCCGTCCGGGTCTGGACGAATGATCATGTAGTTGAGATCGCCATCGAGGCTGCTCCACCAGTGCGGCGTACGACCAGGGATGATGATCAGATCGCCTTTGCTCACGTGGCGCGTCACACCACCTTCGATCTTCTCGCCACGTGGTCCTGCGCTTCGATTCGCGGGCACCGGCTTCGGGTTGACGATCTTGCCGCCAGTGACCAGCGTGCCTCCACCGTCGAGGATGTAGTAGACCTCGGAGGTGCGCGTCTCGTGCGCAATTGCATCGCCGGGTTCGGTCTTGGGACGGAACACGCCGAACACGCCAACGCGGTAGCCGCCGACGTCGGTCACGCGCACCGGCAAGTCGCTGATTGCGTCGCGCGGAAGCGCCTTGAGAAAAGCCTGCATCTGCGCGGCGGTTATGTCGGTGGCCGGCAGCGGTTCCTGCGCTCGAGCCGATACAGCCACACCAGCCACCAGCAGCACACCCATCAATACTCTGCGCATGCACCAACCTCCGCGCGAATGCTAACACCTCGGACGGCGATAGGCGATGGGCGGTAGGCGATCGGCGTGGAACACACCTCGCTGCTTCGCAGACTCGGGGCTTCGGGCTTCGCTCCAATCTTCAATCTTCAATCTTCAATCTTCGATCTCAACGCCCCACTGGCACCGCGGCGCCGTCCGACACCCGGCGGTCCGTTCCACCTTCGAGCGAGTCGTCGGCCTTGTTGTAGATGATCACCTGCGCGGCGCCCTGGGCTCCGCCGGGCTTCAGCACGTGTCCTCGTCGCTCGAGTTCGCGCAGCGTGTCAGGTGAGAAGCCAATGCGTTCGTAGTTGAGCTCGTCCGGCAACCACTGATGATGAAAGCGCGGCGCGTCGACAGCCTCTTGCGCATTGAGGCCAAAGTCGATCGCGCCCACGATGGTCTCGAGCGTCGTGTTGATGATGGTCCTGCCGCCCGGGCTGCCGCTGACCATGAACAACGTTCCGTCCTTCGCGACAATGGTCGGTGACATGCTCGACAACATGCGCTTGCCTGGCGCTGCCAGGTTCGGTTCCGTCCCAATCAACCCCTCTGCCGTCGTCAGGCCTGGCGCCGCGTTGAAGTCGCCCATCTCGTTGTTCAAGAGGAAGCCTCCGCCCGGCACGACAATCTTGACGCCGTAACCCTGCTCGAGGGTGTAGGTCATTGATGCCGCGTTGTGGTTGCCGTCGACGATGGATACATGTGTGGTCTCGTTGCTCTCGTGCGGCCAGTCGAACTTCGTCGGAGATGACGGAGTCGTGCGTTTGAGGTTGATGGTCTTCCGCAGTTCGTCGGCGTGCGCTTTCGAGATAAGCCGATCGATGGGCATGTCCTTGTTGAAGTCGGGATCGCCAAGATAGCGTGCCCTGTCGGCGTAGGCGCGTTTCATCGACTCGGCCATCAGGTGCACGGCGTCGGCGGAGTTGGCACCCATCTTCTTCAAGTCGTAGCCTTCGAGGATGTTCAGCGCTTCGATCATCGTGACGCCGCCGGACGACGGCGGTGGCATCGCCACGATCTCGTACCCTCGGTAGGTGCCTGATACCGGAACGCGACGAACGGCCTTGTAGTTCTTCAGGTCGTCACGATTGATGATGCCGCCGTTGGCGCGCATCTCCTTCTCGATGAGCGCAGCGGTCTCTCCTTCGTAGAAACCGGCGGGCCCATTGGCGGCAATCCGCTCGAGCGTCTTCGCCAGATCGGGCTGCTTCAGAGTCTCGCCAGCTTCGTACGGCACGCCGTTCTTTGTGAAGGACGCGACCGACGCCGGGTATTTCGCCATTTGTGGTTGCACGCCCTTGAGCGAGCGCGTCAGGCCGTCGCTCACGGTGAACCCGTCGCGTGCAAGCGCAATCGCCGGATCAACAAGACGACGCCATGGAAGCTTGCCTTGCTCTTTCCAGGCCAGGTGAAGGCCCGCGACGGTACCGGGCACGCCAACGGCGAGGTGGCTGTTGTGGTGCAGCTGCGGATCGTACTTGCCGCCGGGCGCCCACATCGTCGCGCTGGCATTGCCGGGCGCTTTCTCGCGGAAGTCGTAGGCGACAGGCGCGCCGCTCGCGGGTCTATAGACAATGAACCCGCCGCCTCCGATGTTACCCGCCGTCGGGTGCGTGACCGCGAGCGCAAAACCTGTCGCGACGATCGCATCGATCGCGGTCCCTCCGTCGCGAATGACGTCGGCGCCAATCTTCGAGGCGATCTCACTCTGCGATGCGACGATGCCCGCCTTCGAGCGCGTCGGCACGGAGATCGCGCCAACCGCCACCCCGAACGACGCACACGCGAGAAGAGCAACAAGAATTTTGCGCTTCATCGACACGCTCCAGCAGACAAAAGCACTACCACGGAGAACACGGAAGAAGACATGGAGGACACTGGCACACATCTTAGGCGATAGGCACAGACACAGGCTCTGGGCTCAACAGACACAAGCACTACCACGGAGAACACGGAAAGGAACCCACGGAGGGCACGGTCACCATAAACCACAACGGGCGATGGGCGCTAGGCGAGGGGCCATAGGCGCGTCACGCCGTCGCGCTGCTGTCGTGATTCTTCATCGCGACAGCCACGAAGACACGCTTCAACGCCGAACGGTCAACGCCTCGAGCCCGGCCCACCGCCTATCGCCTATCGCCTATCGCCCAGCGCCAAGAAGAGTTCCTCGCTAAAGAAAAGGGCGCGGAAGACCATGTCCCCCGCGCCCCCGAGTGTAGGTGTTCAGGCCCGACCAGCCCTGCCTGCCTTGCCAGCCCTGCCCGCCCTTAAAACTGGAACCGAACGGTCGCCTGAACCATGCGCATGTTGTTTGCCTGGTTCGTGATCTGCCCGAACACCGAGTTGCCAAACGCCGTGCCGTTGGTCCCGAGCCCGGCCCACTGAACCTGGTTGAACAGGTTCAGCACTTCGAGTCGGAACGATGCGTTGGTCTGGCCACCGGTCTTCAGGTTCTTGCTGACCGACAGGTCGACGTTGTTGCGCCACGGCGACGACACGCCCGGCAGGATGCGCGGTGCGTTGCCGAATGCGTTCAGCGCGGTAGCCGAGAACGCAGCCTTGTTCAGGTACAGGTTGTCGGTCGTGTTGCCACGAATACGCTCCGTGATGTCACCAGAGACAAGGAAGTCTTGTCCGTCGACGACGTTGGGACGCAGCGTGCCGCCGAAGAGGTACTGCGTGCCGGTGACGTTCTGGCTGACGCCGATCGGGAAGCCGCTCTGGAAGGTCACGACCGTCGTGACCGACCAGCCGCCAACCAGGGCGTCGGCAATACCGCCCTGCGCCAGGTTGTGACCCTTGCCGAACGGCAGGTTCAGGGTCGGAGCGATGACGACCTTATGTGGTGCGTTCAACAGGCTGAGGCCGTACTCCTGGTCCGGGTTGTAGTACGACGAACCCGGAATCACTTCGTAGTTGTTCTGCAGACCGGGGGCCGCCGAGTAGTAGTTGCCCTGTCCGAACTGGTTGTCGCTCAAGCGGCTGTAGGTGTAGCTGACGTTTGCACCCCACAGACCGACGTTGCGCTTGCGAACCTGGATGATGCCCGCGTGGTACTGCGAGTGCGCACCCGTCGACTGCATCATGTTGATGTCGCCGAACTGCGGGAACGGACGCAGCAACTGGCCGCGGGCGATCGTCGCCTGCCCCGCAAACTGTCCGGCGCCGGCCACTCCGAAGAACGGGTTGGCCACCTGCACGGTGGTGTAGCCGGGCCCGAGGGCCTGGTACTTCGGATCGAGCTGGTTGATGTTGATCAGCGTGTTTGCCGTTCCACCCCATCCCAGGTCGGTACCGGTCGAGCCCGTGTAGTTCAGCGTCAGGCTCATGCCCAGGGGCAGCTCGCGCTGAAGGTCGGCCGAGTACTGCTGCACCTTCGGCGCACCCTTGCTCGGGTCGACGAACTGGATGGTGCCGCCAACGCCGGTGAGCGCACCAAGGCTGCTGCCGCTGGGCTGTACGAGGCCAGCTGGGAACGGGTTGCTCATCGACACCGTCGGGACGCTGCCTGTGGACTGGGGCACGTCGGTGGTGGCTGCGTAACCGTACTGGCCCCACGAGTTCGTGCCGGCTGCCGGGTAGACCCAGGGCGCGTAGTACAGCCCCCAGCCGGAACGAAGCACGGTCTTCTCGTTCAGGCTGTAGACCACACCCACACGCGGAGCGACCTTGAGCTTCGGCTGATTACCCTGCTCGGTGTTGGCGCCGTTCTGGCCGGCGAACACCAGGCCGCCGAGGATTGTCCGACGCGCGCCCGTGACCGGGTCGATGACGTTGACCGAGTTGTTCAGCGGACTCGTGGACGCCTGGTCGAAATTGACGGTGATGTTGTTGTTCCGCTCGGCCAGGCCGGTCTCGTGTTCGAGACGGACGCCGTAGTTGATCGTCAGCCGATCGTTGATGCGCCAGTCATCCTGCGCGTAGCCGGCGGCGTAGTTCACGAACCCGTTCAGCTGCGCGTTCAACGGAATATTGCCGCTCTGCGGATAACCGAGGAGCAGGTCGGCAAGCGCGTTGTTCGAGTAGGTGCCGGTGAAGGTGTACGAACCGGTGGACGCGCCGTAGTTCAGCGACTTCACGCCAAGCACACGGTAGTCGCCGCCGAACTTGAAGCTGTGGCGGCCGGTGAGCTTGCTCAGCGTGCCGTTGGTCCCGTACTGGTAATAGCCGTTGGTCTGCTTGGCCGTCCAGCCCGAGCCCTTGTAGCCGGTGATCGCGGTCGTCGGGAACCGGTTCGTGTCCGACATCTGGTTGGTGAGCGTCGGGTTGTTGAACAGCGCCTTCGCGTCGAATTCGTACGGCAGGTTGTAGTTGTCGTCGAACTTGTTGTAACCGCCGCGAAGCGTCAGCACCGTCGAGCTGTTGATGACATACGTGTTGTTCACCACGAACGTCTTGATGGTGCGATCGAGCTGATAGCTGCCGCCCACGAACTTGTTCGTCGGGTTGTAGTTCGAATTCGCTTCGTGCGAGACCTGACGCAGCATGAAGCCATTCAGCGCGATCTTCTCGTTGAAGTGATGATCGAGCTTCGTGGTGATCTGGTAGGCCTTGTTCGGCAGCAGGTCGGTCAGGCTGAAGTTCGACGAACCGTTGTCCACTTCCGTGTCGGCCTTGGGGAAGTAGCTCGCGAGCTTCGCGCCGACTGCGTTGAGGCGGTTCGCCGGAATGACGTTGCCGGGGAACGCCACACCGGTCAGCGGATCCTTGATGACTTGCAGTGCGCCGTTGCGCGTCGTCTGCGAGAAGTCGCCACGCAGTTCGGCCTGCGTCGGCACGAGGAACGAGTTCTGCTGCGGCTGATTGTCGATGTACTTCTCGCCGGCGAACCAGAAGAAGGTCTTGTTCTTGATGAGGGGACCGCCACCGCCGCCGCCGCCGTTCTTCCACTGCTCGCGCAGGTTCGGCTGATGCTGCAGCGCGGGAATCAGCAGTTGCTGCGCCCAGGTTTCGGGACGAATCACGGTGTAGGCCGAGCCACGCCACTGGTTGCTGCCCGACTTGGCGGTCATGTTCATGACGCCGCCGCCGGTGCGACCCATTTCTGCGTCGTAGGTGTGCACCTGCACCTTCATCTCGCCCACCGCTTCCATGGTGGGATTGGTGGAAGCGCGATTGGTGAGGTCGGTGACCGGGAAGCCGTCCACCAGGAAGTTGTTCGCGCGGACCGCACCGCCGCCCATCGACAGGCCGGAGTTGCCCTGCTGGTCCTGCATGCGGTTCCAGTGCGCGTTTTCGGACGACTGCACCGTCGGTTCGAGCGTCGCCATGAGGAACACGCTTCGACCCGCGGTCGGAATCGACTCGAGCGTCTTCGCGTCCACCACGCCGCCGGTCGATGCATTGGTCGTCTCGATGAGCGGTGCGTCAGCTGTGACGGTAATGGTCTCTTCGAGCGACCCGACTTCGAGCGTCACGTCGAGACCGACGTTGGCCTGGGTGTTCACGCGCACACTCTTGCGTTCGAAGGTGCGGAAGCCAGGCACCGCAACGCGAACGCTATAGGTGCCGGGATCGAGCGCCGGGAACGAATACTCGCCGGACTCGTTGGACACGGTCTCGCGCGTCGTCCCGTTGGCATCGTTGACAATCGCGACTGTCGCGCCGGGGATGACGCCCTGCGCGTCCTTGACCGTGCCGCGCATGTTGCCGGTCGAAGATTGAGCCGCCAACCCCGCGGCCGAGAGGATGACGAGCGCAACAGCCGCTGTTGCCCGCGTCATCGAGGCGAGGAAACTCCGCATCTGGATCCTCCTGGGACTATCGCGGGCCAAGACCCTCAACTGGGCCAGTGGCACGCTGGAACTGAACGGTATTCACCGTCCACCGCTCGCGAAAATTATGTAAAAACAGTCGAAAGAATAGCTGACGGCCTGCGGCGCAAAGGTGGCAAGTTGTGGCGCGGTGGCCTTTCGGGTTCCTAACGTGCGCCCGCGAGCGTCAGCGAGTAGCCGTTGCCGTGGACCGTGTGGATGTGCCGCGGATTGTGCGGGTCGGCCTCGAGTTTTCGGCGCAGTCGACGAATCGCGTAGTCCACCGCCCGGGTGGCCGGTTCGTCGGGATAGCCCCAGATCTCGCGGAGCAGCTCATCGCGCTGGACGACGCGCCCTTCGCGCTCGGCCAGGTAGCCAAGAATGTCGAATTCGCGACGGGACAGGCGCAGATCTACGCCGCCACGCATGGCCGTGAAGGCCAGGAAGTCGATCGCCGCGTCGCCGATCGAAATGCGCACGGCACTCTGACGCGCGCGCCGAAGGACGGCTCGGATGCGAGCCTGAAGTTCCTCGAAATCGAATGGCTTGGTGATGTAGTCGTCGGCACCGAGTTCGAGTCCTCGGAGCTTGTCCGCTTTCTGGTCGCGCGCCGTGAGCATGATGACCGGCGTGCGGCCACCCTGGCGAATCAGGCCGCACAAACTGAAGCCGTCCCGCGTGGGCAACATCACATCGAGGAGCACGAGGTCTGGATTCTTTGCCCTCACACAGTTCAGCACGTCTGCGCCGTCGTCCACCCACTCGACGTCGTAGCCGGAGAACGTCAGGTTGTCGGACAGGACGCGCGCAAGCGCCCGGTCGTCCTCCACGATGAGAATGCGATGTTTGTTCATGCTGGAGTTGTCGTCACTCGCAGAGCCACGCGCGCCGTCGTTCCCTTGCCCTCGCCACTCACCAGGTCGACACGTCCACCCAGGTCCTCGACAATACGCCTGACGATGGCGAGACCGAGGCCCGTGCCGCGCTGCCGGGTACCCTTGCGGCGGTAGAACTTGTCGAAGACGCGCGGCAGGTCGGCGGCCGAAATGCCCTCGCCACGATCCTTCACTTCGATGATAGCGAAGGCCCCGTCAACGGCGACACGAACACCGAGCCAGCGTCCTTCCGCAGCATGGGTGACAGCATTTTCGACCAGATTGTCGAACGCGTGTCGCAGCATCAGAGGGTCGCCGTTCACCACGACCGGATCGGGCGGCACCTGGAGTTCGACTTCTACGCCGGCGTCTGTGAATCGAGGCTGAAAGCGATCGACCGACTCCTGCACGAGATCGACGACATCGACGGGTTCGATGTCGTACGCCGAACTCCCATCGTTGATGCGGGCATAGCACAGCACGTTGTCGATCAACCGTGTGAGGTGTTGCGCCTCGACATTGATCATGTGGCCATATTCAGCGACGGCCGAAGGGGTCGTGTAGCGACCGTTCGCAAGCGTGTCGCTTGCCAGCTTCACGAGTGAGAGCGGCGTCTTCATTTCATGGCTGACCGCGGAGACGAACTCGGCCTGCACATCCGCGAGATCGGCTGCGGCGCGTGCGGCCCGTACAGTCACGCCAAGGCCGACGATGGTTGCAAGCGCGCCGAGCGCCAGGAGCAGCAACGTACGCGTGGCGCCCTGACTGGCTGCGTTCAGACTGGCCTCGTCGCCGATGCTGACACGTGCGGTCCACTGCCTGGGCTGCGCGCTCCGTGGCAGTTCCGCGAGCAGTGCCCTGTCCGCGAAGGCAAACCCGAACGTGCGCGTGTGTTGCGGCGCATCTGCCACTGACGAACCGATGGCCGCCACCACCTGTCCGGCCTCGTCCCTGATCTCGAGTCTCAGGGTCGGGTCGCCGATGATCTCCTGAATCTGCCTGATGAAATCGCCGAAGTAGCGTTGTCGCACCCAGTCGAGATCGACAAGGAAGCCGACGATGGCCGCGAGTCGTGCCTGGGAACCTTCGCCTTCGTACATGAGCTGCGCGACAGATTGATAGCGCACGCCCGCAATGGGTGCCTCGTCGAATGCGAAGCGTCCGCCGTCGTGTGCGGCGGCCCGCGCCTGGACTATCACTCCGGCCAGGGGTTCCGGGTCGCGTCGAAAGACCACCGGAAATGGATCTTTCGGAGCGGGCGCCGTGTCCCATCGCGGTTGCCTGTCTGCCCGATCGAACACGTACGTCGAACCGGCCGGTCCACCGCCTTCGGTCCACACGTAGAACGAGTCCACATACGGGAAGCGCGCGAAGCCACGCGCGAAGCGGTCCGCCAGTTCGTAAGGTGGACTGTTGACCAGCGCCTCGTTGAACGGCACCAGCACCGACACCAGACCCCCCTTCATGTCACGTTCGAGAGCCACGGTGAGCAGCGCCGCGACCTCGTTGGCGCGAGTGTCGGCGGCATCTTGCGTGCTGCTCTGCCACGCGCGGGTGGCGCGCAGACCAAGCCAGAACGTCAGACCAGTGGCGAGCGCGAGCCCGGCGGCAAAGAGCATCGGGCCCCGTGCGGCGGTCCGCGCGTTGTCAAACCACATCGTCAAACCACATCGAGGCGGACCGTCACTTCAGGATCTCGCGTGCCCGGTAGTAACGAGCCGCGCCCGGGTGGAGCGGAATCGATGCCGTCGGCCCGCGTTCGGGGTTGATCGCACCCGCGGCCTCGTGCGCGCGTTCGAGGGTCGGAACGGCGTCGAACAGCGTACGCGTCAAGTCGTAGACCAGGGCATCAGGCAGATCCTGTCGACACAGCAGGAGCACGTCCATCCCGACGGTCGGCACATCTGTCGGTTGGTGCTGATAGGTGCCGGCTGGAATGGTCGTCAACTTGAGGAAGTGATGACGCTCTTGAATGGCGCCCAGCCTGGAGCGATCGATGGGCAGCACCCGCACGTCGACCTGATGGCTGATGCTGTCGATGACCGGATGCTTGAAGGCCGAGTAGAAGAAACGCGCATCGAGCTGTCCCGCCTGGAACCGCTCGAGCGTGTCGGACACACCGAACGAGGGCGTGACGGCGTCGTAGCCAAAGCCGTAACTCTCGAGAATCAGCCGCGCGGCGCGGTCGACCGAGCTGCCCGCCGTGCCGACATCGACCCGGCGACCGCGCAGATCGTCGATGCGCGTGATGCCCGATGCCGCTGGTACGGCTACCTGCACCGCAATCGAGAACATGACGGCGATCGCCCGGAGCCGGTCGTGCGGCACGGTCTGCTTCTCGGTGCCGCGACTGAACGCGAGATAGGCGGTCTCGGCGTCTTCGAGCGCCACGTCAACGGTGCCGGCCTGCATCGCATCGACTTGCGATTCCAGATTCTCGGAGCTGATCACGTCGGCGGTGAGGTTGGGAACCGCGCGCGAGTACTCGGAGGCGAGGGCGCGGCCGATGCTCTCCCATGCACCGCCGGCGAACGGAATCGAGAACGTCACACGCACGGGCGGTGCGGCTTGCGGAGTCTTCGCACACCCGGCAGTGAACAGCGCCAGACCAGCGCAGAGCACGAGGACCACCAGCGCGCTACTCGAGTCGATGCAGCGCACCGTCCTGCGTGCTTGGGACTTCGTCCCTGGCCCGTGCATGGTTCGCATCCGGGAAGAATACAGGAAAGTCCGCTTGACAACGTCCATTCGAGGTGTTATTTAATTCGCTACGTGCTAAAAAAATAACATGTCTGCCACACACCTCGCTCTCAGCCGCCGCGAGCGGCAAATCATGGACATCCTCTATCGCCGTGGTCGTGCAACGGCTGCCGAGGTCATGGAGGATCTCGTGGGAGAACCGAGCTCCTCGACAGTCCGGACACAACTTCGGATTCTCGAATCCAAGGGCCACGTCCGCCACGACGAGGAAGGGCTGCGCTACGTGTACACGGCCGCTGTGCCGCGCCACTCCGCGCGCCGCTCTGCGCTTCGGCACCTGGTGGAGACCTTCTTCGACGGGTCTACCGAGAAGGTGGTCAGCGCGCTGCTCGGTGGCGAGAGCCGTCTCACCGAGTCGGAACTCGATCGCATTGCGGCACTCATCGAGAAAGCGCGAAAGGATGGGTCGAAGTGACGCTCGCCTTCATCGGCCTGTCCACGGTCCGCGTGTCGATCATGCTCGCGGTCGGCCTTCTCGCCGCGCGTGTGTTGCGCGGTCGCTCTGCATCCCTGCGCCACGCCGTTCTTGCGACAGCGGTCTGCGGAGCGCTGGCCATGCCCGCTCTCGGCACGACGTTGCCGTCGTGGCATGTGGAGTGGCTCTCCACTTTGTCCACGGTTCCGCCAGTGCTTCCGGGGACAGCGGAAACCGTGTCGGTCGACACGACGTTCCAAGGTCCAGCACGCGGTGAAGCAGCGGACGCTCGACCGAGTGCCGGCGTGAGCGCCGAGCCAGCACGTCTTCCGCGTCTGCTCTTGTGGACGTGGACCTTCGGCGTGTTCGTGATCGCGCTGAATCTGTTGGCGGGCCTCGCGCGACTCTGGTGGTTGTCCAGCAAGACGCAGGTCGTCGACAGCGGTCCCTGGTTCGAGGGCCTCAAGAACGTGGAGTCGAATGAACGGCTGCGCGAAGCGGTGCTTCTCCAAAGCCAGCATCCCAACGTACTGCTGACCTGGGGCATCCGCCGCCCGAGAATCGTGCTTCCGCGCGGCGCTGAGGAGTGGTCGTCCGATCGGATTCAGGTCGTGCTCGAGCACGAAGCTGAACACATCCGCCGCGGCGATTGGGTCTGGCAGCTGCTTGCGGAGACGCTGCGTGCCGTCTCGTGGTTCAACCCGCTCGCCTGGGCGGTCGCGAAACAATTGCGACTCGAGAGCGAGCGCTCTTGTGACGATGCGGTGCTCGCACGTGGCGTTGCGCCGTCCGAGTACGCCGAACATCTCGTCGATCTTGCCCGTCTGCTTGCCAGACCACGCCTCTGGGTTCCTGCACCAGCCATGGCTCGCGCGTCGAGTCTTGAAAGGAGAGTCAGCGCCATGCTCGATTCACACGTCAGTCGCCGGCCGCTCACACGACTCGCCCGTCTCTCACTCGTCAGCGTCGGACTCGCACTCACCGCCTCGATTGCCAGCTTTGCGGCGCAGTCGAACTTCTCAACCTTCACAGGAACGGTTCGCGACCAGCTTGGCGGAACGATCCCAAGCGTCACGCTCACGCTGATCCAGCCTCAAAGCAGTGCCACCCATTCGGTCAAGTCGAACAGTGTGGGAGGTTTCGAGTTCGTCGGACTGCCGTCTGGAAACTACACGCTGACAATCAAAGCGATGGGATTCAAGAGTGTCGAGCGGCCCTTGCAGTTTGCAACGGGACAGACCATCAAGCAGGACGTTGCGCTGGAAGTTGGAACGCTGCAGGAAACGATAACGGTCCGCGATGGACCGCCAGCGTCGACTCCTTCCAGGCCGTCTTCGACTGGCGCGGCCAAGGCCAACGCGTGCAGCGCTCAGCCCAACAGCGGCGGCATCATGCCTCCAACGAAGGTCCATGACGTCAGACCGATCTATCCCGCCGCGTTTCGCGGCTCGACGACCGAAGGGCGTGTCGAGTTACAAGCGGTAATCGGGGTGAACGGCGCGGTGCGCACCATTCAGACCGTCGAGGCGACCAATCCCGACTTCGAGCTGGCCGCTCAGGAGGCAGTGCGTGACTGGCGGTTCACACCCACGCTCTTGAACTGCGTCCCGATTGAAGTGTCGATGAACGTGTTGACGAGATTCGCACCCGAGCCTGCGGCGCCACCACCACCGCCACCGCCGCCGACACCGCCACCGGGGCGGTAGAGGACAGACAGGCTTTGGGCTTTGGGCTTCGGGCAGTCAACGACAGGCGGTGGGCGATGGGCGGTAGGCGATGGGCAAAGAGCCTGAACAGCGTGACCAGAAATGGTGGGCGAAGCTCAGTGTGACCGGAGGCAATGCCTATAGCCTATCGCCCAGAGCCTATCGCCCTGTGAGTGCCCAGAGCCTGTACACTTGCGGTATGTCCATCAGGCCAGTCAAACAGATCATCAGCGCTCGACCGACCATGGAGGGGGCGGGCGTCAAGTTGAAGCGCGG
>JBEBGB010000310.1:0-5842 GCA_040081675.1 Vicinamibacterales bacterium | reverse complement strand
CGGCGGAATCCGCGCTCTAGCACTGGGAGGTCGTTCAACGGTAGGACACGGCGCTCTGGACGCCGTTATCGGGGTTCGAATCCCTGCCTCCCAGCCACACATCCGCACTGTAATAACGCGCCTGATTCCAGTAGTTTATGGCGCTTGGTCGGTTCGAATCCCAACCAGTCTCTTCGCACGAACGCTCGTGACCTGTCACCGCAACCGCTTGGCCAGTGCGAGGCACAGGCCCACGACATGCCGCCGCCGCCGACCGCACGGCCACCATGCGCCTGGGGACGCGGCTTGACAGTCGTACTGACGGTCGGGCATATTCAAATACACATTTGATTACTTGATTTATGCCTACGAAGACACGCCCAGCGTCATTGAAAAGCGCGATCTACGAACAGATCGCACGCCTCGGCCAGGCCACGGCCAGCCCGAGCCGTCTCGAGTTGCTCGATCTCCTGTCGCAAGGGGCGCGGACGGTCGAAGCGCTCGCGGGCCAGACGGGTCAGAGCCTCGCGACGACCTCGCACCATCTGCAGGTGCTCCGACGGGCGCGTCTGGTCGAGGCCACGAAGGCCGGCCTGTACGTGACGTACCGGCTCGCGGATCCGGACGTCGGTCAATTCTTTCTCCACCTGCGAAGTCTGGCGGAGTCACGGCTGGCGGAGGTCCAGAACGTCGCACGCCAGTACCTGGGGAAACGCGGCGCGCTGGAGCCGGTTGGCAATGACGAACTCGTGCGCCGCGTCCGCGCAGGCGAGGTCACCCTGATTGACGTCCGTCCGCGCGAGGAGTACGTGGCGGCTCACATTCCCGGCGCGATTTCCGTGCCTCTCGCAGAACTCGGGACACGCGTGGGCACCTTGCAGAAACGCCGCGACATCGTTGCATATTGCCGCGGCCCGTACTGTGTGATGGCGCTCGATGCGGTGGATCTGTTGCGACGGAAGGGCTTCCGCGCGCATCGCATGGAACATGGCGTGCCCGACTGGCGAGCGCAGGGGTGGCGCGTCGAAACGGGCGACGAGCGTCACGTTGGCGGGCGGCATCAATGATAACGACCCGCCGCGCGCAGCAGCCTCTCGCCGAGATGGACTACCGGAGCTGACCGTATGCCGAAGACACTCTTCATCCTGAACGATCCACCCTATGGCACCGAGCGCAGCTACAACGCGCTTCGCCTCGCCGGTTCGTTATCGAAGCGCGAAGGCGAGGAGGTGAAAGTCTTTCTTATCGGGGACGCGGCAAGCTGCGCGAAGAAGGATCAAAAGGTCCCGCAGGGGTACTACAACGCGGAACTCATGCTGCGAAGCGTGGGCCGCCGCGGCGGCGAGATCGGCGTCTGCGCCACGTGCATGGATGCACGGGGGATCGTCGACAAGGAGCTTACAGACACCACGCACCGGAGCACACTCGAGGAGCTCACCAATTGGGTGCAGTGGGCGGATCGCACGCTGGTGTTCTAGCGAAGGACCAGGAACCTCTGGCTGACTCGAAGAC
This sequence comes from Vicinamibacterales bacterium, assembly GCA_040081675.1. Lineage (GTDB taxonomy): Bacteria > Acidobacteriota > Vicinamibacteria > Vicinamibacterales > CAVVIG01 > CAVVIG01. The sequence continues at coordinate 4,351 of JBEBGB010000310.1, read as the reverse complement.
GATTCTTGTTCTTGGCGGCGGCGTCGGCGGCGTCGCAACCGCGCGGGCACTCCGGAAGCGCCTTCCGAGGCAGCACCGGGTCGTGCTGGTGGATCGCGAGCGCGATCACGTGTTTGCGCCGTCGCTGCTGTGGCTCATGGTCGGCCAGCGCACGGCTGACGCGATCACCCGTCCGCTGACGCGGCTGGCACGGAAGGGCATCGACGTTCGCGTCGGCAACGTCGAGCACATCGACCCAGCCCGGCGGATAGTGACCGTCGCGGGCGAGGCAATCCCCGGCGATTATGTGGTGATCGCGCTGGGTGCCGAGCTGGCGCCGGACGTGATTCCCGGCCTCGCGCAAGCGGGCCACAACTTCTACGCCCGAAGCGGCGCTGAGTCGCTCTGGACCGCCCTTCGGAATCTGCGTGCCGGTCGCATTATCGTGCTCACCGCCGCGCCGGCCTACAAGTGTCCGGCGGCGCCGTACGAAGGTGCGATGCTGATCGATGACTGGTACCGCAAGCAGCGCCTTCGCGATCGTGTGCAGATTGAGGTCTATGCAGCCGAGCCGGCGCCGATGGGCGTGGCCGGGCCCCACGTGTCGCGCGTGGTCACAGACCTGCTCGCCGCGAAAGGCATCCCCTATCACCCTGAGCATCAAGTGACAGCCGTCGATGCCGACCGGAAGCGACTCGCGTTTGCGAACGCTGTCCAGGTCGACTTCGACCTGCTCGCGTACGTGCCGCCTCACCGGGCGCCAGCGGTGATTCGCGACAGTGGCTTGACCGGAGAGAGCGGGTGGATGTCAGTGGATCGCCACACGCTCCAGACTCGGTGGCCCAACGTGTACGCGATCGGCGACGTTGTCTCGATCCCGTTGGCTGTTGGGAAGCCGCTGCCGAAGGCCGGCGTGTTTGCGCACAAAGAAGCCGAGATCGTGGCCGAGAACATCGTCCAGGCCATTGCGGGCCAGGTTCAGTCAGCGCGCTTCGACGGCCATGGCGAATGCTTCATTGAAATCGGCGGCGGCAAAGCTGGCTTCGGCGGCGGAGACTTCTACGCGGAACCGAAGCCCGCAGTGACCTTGCGTCAACCCAGCTGGCGATGGCATCTCGGCAAGGTGTGGGTCGAGAAAGCATGGCTCTACACCAAGCTGTGAACCCACGTCGGAAGGCGTGATGACGAAGGCGAGCTCGGCGACATCGGGTCGCTTGCTCGTTGGATCTCCAACGCCACGCTGTCCGATATTTGTATACATATTTCGGACAGAGCCACTCGCTTTGCGCGCCCGGCTCATCAAGGTCGATTCTCGGAGAAACCTGTGAAACCCTGTCCTCGAACCGGCCGGCGGGCTCACGCAGCGGTCAATAACCAGTTGCGGAAATCGTCCCTAACACCCAGCCAGCTCAGTAATAATGTGGCGAGCTCAGCTACGCACATCTGCATTCTCTATCAAAAAGAGAACTGAAGTCCGATTCGAACCGAGCGTGGCAATGCGGGATGGGTGTGCACGTCTTGAACGCCTTCCGCAGGTTCACCGCGTAATCGAGACGTATAGAAATAGTCGATGTCCGCGACCTCGGCGTCGAACAGATTGAAGACCTCCGCGACAATGCGCGCCCGGGATGACAGGCGGTAGCCCAGCTCGCCGTTCCACAGCGTTGTGCTCTCGGACTTCACGCCGGCGTCTTCGAGCAGCGGCCGAGGACCGAAATGTCGAACCCGGACGCTGCCGAAGACCGCTCGCGTCGGCTCCACGGTGATCCCTGCTGAGACGACGCGAGCGAGGGCGCCTGGAACCTCACGTCCCGCCGGATCGTCGTCCGCGAAACGCGCTCGAGAGAACGAAACGTCGGCGTCCGCGGTCAGCCATGGGCGCACATGCCAGTAGTTCGCCCACTCGATTCCCACACGGTGGCTGGGCCGGCCCGCCTCCGTAGTACCTGCATCACCAACGAACAGCAACTCCGAATCGAGGCCGAGATACCACAACGACACGGTGGATTGCAGACCGCGGATCGCCACGGTCCGCACGCCGACTTCTGTGCCACGAGCTCGGACCAGCGGTGTCACAGGTTCCGTCGGCCCACCGGTCTTCGGATCGACGGTGATGACCGCGCCGCGCGCGTCGTTGCTGTGATAGCCCATCCCAGCGTTAGCGTAGAACTCCGTCGCTTTCCAGGGCCCGAATGCCGCCGCGAACTTCGGACTTACGAGGGCATCGGAGCCGTGGCCAGAGTTGGCGGGATTGTTCGACGTTACATCGAACGCGTAGACATCGCTTCGCACGCCGAGCGTCGTGCGGACGGCACGGGTCCACTCGATCTCGCTTTGCGCATACACGCCCGTCATGGTTTGCGTCACGCGATCCTCACGCGTCGTACTGAGACGAGCGCGGTTCGCGGTGTGATACAGGCCGACCGGTGCCAGCCGGTCGTGACGCACCTGCGTGCCGACCGCATGCTCCGCATGGCGACCGAATAGACGTCCGAGGCGACGATAGACCAGGCGGCCACCTGTTGTGACGCGACGCTCCGCCTGCTCGAACTGGTCGCCGTTGTCGGGATCGTCGAGGAAGTACGTGAAGTTCGAGAATAGGTTCAGGCTGTTCTGCGCCACGAAGGCGGTGCCCCGGAGGGACGAGCTCCCGAACGAGCGCTGCAATTCGGTCGCGAGTGTCGCGCGGTGGGAATAGCCGCGATCGCTCGGATCGACCAAGCCAAATCGGGGGATCTGCCCGTCGGCAATCGAGCGGGCCGGCACTTGGTCCGTGGAATCCCAATCAGCCCAATATCCGGTGCCGGTCAGCGAGAAACCATTGCGCGCGTCTCCACGGCTGAACCGCAGCACCGTGTTCGCTTTCTGATAGTTGTCGGGGCGCTCCCATGGGCCATCGCTGTGATTCAGCTCCACGGCGGCAAGGAGGTGGCCCCCTGCAAAGGCAGGCGACACGGCGCCGAAGACGCGGCCCCACTTATCGTGTCCGCCGCTCACGCGCACCAGTGGCGCGTCGAGGCTGTTGACGTAGTTGACATTGGCTGCGCCGGCGGCCGAGAAGTCGCCCTCATCGGCGAAGTACGGCCCCTTCTTGTACTGCACACCGCTGACAAGCTCCGGAATCAGGAAGCCCACATCGGCATAGCCGTGAGCATGTGCGCCGGTCGGCGTGTTCACCGGCACGCCCGCGACGGTCATGGAGAAGTCGGTGCCATGATCCAGGTTGAAGCCGCGGAGGTAATACTGGTTCGCCTTGCCCTCGCCGCTGTGCTGACTGACGATCATGCCCGGCACCGTCTCGAGCACTTCTCCCGCGCGCATGATCGGCCGCGCCTCGAGTTGCACCGCCGTGATTGCACCTTGACTCGCGGCAGACGCTATCCCGACGAGATTCTCGACGGGATTCTCCACATCAGCGATGTTTCGAAAGGTGGCCGCTCCACTCACGACGACGTCAGCGTTGAGCGCCAGCGTCAACAGCGCGTCGGCGGTGATCGTCGCACCTGGAGTGACGATCACCGTTCGCCTGAGCAGCGAGAAGTTGAGCAGTCTGAAGGTGAGCTGGGCAGTCCCTACAGCCAGGCGATCGAAGCGATATCTGCCACCCGCATCGCTGAGCACGCTGTGCGGTACCGCACCGTCACTCGAGAGTTCAACCATGACGCCGGGCAGCGCGCCGCCGGTCTGATCGACGATGCGGCCGGTAATCGTACCGGTCTCCTGTGCCCGCGCAAGCGATGCGCAGGCAAGCATCAGGATAGTGTGAAGCAGAAGACGACGAAGGAAGGACGCGCCTGAGAGACTGAACGACATCGTTACGTCCCGGCGACCAACCCACATTCCGGGCGGCCTGGATCGCAACAGTCGCCCGGAGCGCTCTACGGCCGCAAATCGGGCCGCCATCGGAGGCGCGGGTGGCTTGAGGAGCGAGTGTATCACTCGGTGCGGAGTTCGGCGTGCGCACCGTGCGCGCTTCACAAACCAGGATCCGGCGGGCAACAACGTCCCCGGCGCGCTCGATCGTGTCCGGGGGCATCGCCCTCGAGCCGCGCCAGCCGCTGTTCGGAAGCCTTCGCGTGCGGCACTTTGGCCCACGGCCGCTCATCGAGGATACGAACGTGAAGGACCACGTGCACGCGGTCCCAGAGCGCTGAGCGGGTTTCCAGGATCTTGTAAGATCCAGCCTGAGAAACCGGTGACGCCGATCCCAGAAGACGAATTCGAGAGAACGCTCATCATCAGCCACAAACGGGCTTCCGATGCTGCGCCCGCGCCCGACGCCATCGGGCATTACCTCGTGGTGAGCAAGGTGGGCGAGCCGGGGAAACGTGTGGAGCTGGGCGCCGAGCCGCTCACGATCGGGCGTGAGGCC
>JBEBGB010001144.1:0-1428 GCA_040081675.1 Vicinamibacterales bacterium | reverse complement strand
CATCATTGCGGCAGTCGCGGCGCCCGGCCTGCTCCGCTCCCGCCAGTCCGGCAACGAGGCGTCGGCGATCGGGTCGTTGCGCGCCATCAGCAGCGCGGAGGCTACCTATGCCGCCAGTTGCGGCGGCGGCGGCTATGCGACAACGCTCGCCGCGCTAGCCAAAGCGCCGACGGGTGGGATCGCCTTCATCAGCCCGGACCTCGCGACGGCGAACGTCGCGCCCGGCAAGAGCGGCTACCTGGTGAATGTGGCCAACGGTGCCGGTAGTGTGAATGTACTGGCCGCCGCGAATACCTGTAACAGCGCGGCAACAGCCTCGCGGACCCACTTTCATGCGACTGCGGTGCCCATCACGGTCGGCACGACGGGCCAGCGTTCGTTCGCGACGAATCAGAACGGTGCGATCTATCAGAACAGAAGGGGAACCGCGATTGGCAACGCCAACCCCATCGCCACCAACAACAACGTTTCCCTACTGCAGTAGGCTATCGGCGTGATCGAACGTCAGAGGTGCCCTTGCGTTGGCGAGGGCGCCTCTTTGTGTTTCCCCGGGTTGTTTTGTAGGATGCGCCGGTGAAGACTTACGCCAAACCCCTCATGCTGGCACTTGCACTGCTGGCGCTCGGCGCGTCACTGTCCGCCCTCTACGTCCACTATCAGATGCTGCGTGACCCTGGCTATTCCAGCTTCTGCGAGGTGAGCGAGACGGTAAGCTGCGAAGAGGTGCTCGCAAGCTCCTATTCGCGCATCTTCGGTGTACCGGTTGCCGCGGGGGGCGCGATGTGGGCCGCCCTCGTCTTCCTGCTCGCGCTCCGAAAGACCGGCCCTGCGAAGTCACCGGCTCCCAGCCCGGTCACGGGGTACATCTTCGTGCTCTCGACCCTCGGTCTCGCCGTGGTGCTCTACCTGGGGTATGCATCGTTCTTCGTTGTTGGGAAGGCGTGTCCGCTCTGCTTGGCGATGTACATCGCGGTAATAGGGATGTTCGTGGTCTCTGGTGCGGCAACCTCCGTCTCCCTTTCCTCGCTGCCGTCGATGGCCATGAGGGATCTTCAGGCTCTCGGAAGGAGCCCGCTGGCGGCGGCGGTCGCCGTGTTGTGGGTGGTCGCATCCGCCTCGCTGGTGGCGTTTTTTCCCAGGGAAGACACGGCCGCACGCGTTGAGTCAGCGGGCGCAGGCTCTCTTGTGGCACCGACGGAAACACTCGAGCCCGAGCAGAGGGCTGAATTCGAGAAATGGATTGCGGCGCAGCCGCGTGTCTCCGTGCCGCTGTCGCCCAATGGCGCAAAGGTGCTGGTCGTGAAGTTCAACGATTTCCAGTGCCCTGCGTGCAGGGAGGCCTATCTCGAATACAGAGGCATCGTCGCGAACTACGAGCAGAACCATGCCGGCCGTGTGCGGTTCGTGACCATGGATTTCCCGCTCGAG
>JBEBGB010001143.1:0-1428 GCA_040081675.1 Vicinamibacterales bacterium | reverse complement strand
GTGGATGCGCGCCTTCATCGTCAGACCATTCAACACGCAGGCGGGCGTGGACTTCGAGGCGGTAGAGCGCGATCTCATTGCCCCCGCCCTCGAGACCCTCGCCATCGAGGGGCGCACCACGCAGGAGATCGTCGCGCAAGGCAACATCCGCGCGGACATGTTTCGAATGCTGGTCAGCGCCGATCTGGTCGTTGCGGATCTCTCCATTCACAACGCGAACGTGTTCTACGAACTGGGCATTCGGCATGGCCTGAGGAACAGCGCCACGTTCCTGATACGGGCGAACATCGACAAATATCCATTCGATCTGTCAACCGATCGGTACTTCATCTACGACGCCGCCGATCCGAAGGCGAGCCTGAACAAACTGGTGGGAGCCCTCCGCTCCACGTTGGCGATGCGAAACGTGGACAGTCCCGTCTACGAGATGTTGCCCGCACTGAAGCCACCCGACCCGGCGTCCTTGCAGGCGGCGCCGAGGGAGTTTCGTGAGGACGTCGAGTGTGCTCGCGACGGCGGGTATCGGGGCGATCTGCGGTTGCTGGCGCACGAGGCGCGCGGGTTCGAGTGGGAGCGCGAGGGGCTGCGGTGTGTGGGCCGTGCGCAACTGAAGCTGAGGGCGTATCCCGGAGCCCAGGAGACCTTCGAGTGGTTGCTCGACGCCAATGAAGACGATCTCGAAGCGTGGCAACGACTCGCGACTGTGTATCAGCGGCTGGCCGGAGAGGACGCGAGTCTTTCAGACGCGGCACGCAGTGCACTCCTGGCCAGGTCGACGCAGGCAATTCGACGGGTTCTCGAGTCGCCTGTCGCGACGGCCCGACACCTTGCCGAGGGGTACGCGTTGCAGGGCCGGAACGCCAAGAGCGAATGGCGCGACGCCTGGACAAGGAAGACCGGTCCTGATGCGGCCGCCGCCGCGTTGAGGTCTCCGCTCTTGAGGGAAGCCGCAGATCTCTATGCCAAGGGATTCGAGCACGACTTGAGTCATTGCTACCCAGGACTCAACGCAATGAGTCTGTACCGGCTGCTTACAGAGCTTGCGCGAGCGCAGCCGGCGGTGTGGGCGGAACCGTTCGACTCGGACGATGACGCACGATTGAATCTGAAAGCCTGCGACGACGTGCTCGCGCAACTTGGCGGCGCCGTCCGTTGGTCTATGCGAGCAACCCGCAACCGGCTGGATCGACAGGCAACCCGGGACGAGGAGGAGTCGCTGTGGCTGTCGATGAGCGAGGCCGACTACGCCTTCCTGACGAGCGTGCGACCGGGACCGGCCGCACAGGCTTACCGCAAGGTGTTGTCTGCGGCTCCAGCGTTTGACGCGAGTTCGGCTCGTGAACAGCTCGAGATCTTCGGATTGCTCGGAGTTCGAACCGACATAGCCACCCCGTCGTTGGCAGTCTTCGACGAACTCGCTCCACATAC
>JBEBGB010001142.1:0-1428 GCA_040081675.1 Vicinamibacterales bacterium | reverse complement strand
TTGACAACATCGAGCGCCTCACCGAGACGAAGCCGTTTGCCTGGTCGACCTACAGCTTCAAACGCGACGGCGAGCTTTACTACTACAAGCAGGCAGTCGGACAGGCGTCGGGGACGACGGTGGGCGAGGTCGGCTGGAAGGGCGGCGAGATCGTCGGGTTCCGCATGCATCTGCCGAGCAAGATCGTCTATCACAACGCTGGCGCTGGAAACCCGAGCCGCGGCAACATCCTGGCCTGGGAGCAATCGCTCACGGACCGTCTCCACAGCGCACCGCTCGTTCTGGACGCGCGGATGGAAACTCAGTCCATCCTCTATCGCACGCTCGCGTTGTTCGGCGTCACCTTCGTCGTTGTGGCCGCGCTGTTCTTGGGCCTGATCTGGTGGGTCGTCCGTCGCGGCATGAAGCCAAAGCGGACCTGAGACATCACCTCGTTGCGGCTGCGTGCGCCAGCATGACGCCTGAACCTGCGGCTGTCTCTTCGTAGTACCCGACGAACCGCTTCGGCTCAGGCGCGTCGTACTTCTTCAGGTTCATCGCCCATCGGTATGCAATCGGCTGATACCAGAGCTCCGCAGAAACCTGGAACGGTCCCTGCGCGTCGCCGAGGGTAACCGAGTAGTGCACGCGATCTCCGCCGGCCGTGAAGTCGTCGTCGCGCTCCGCTTCACCGTGAACAGCGATGTCCGGGCCCGCCGAGCGCTTGTCGAATCCGCGGGGCAGCAACCGATTGTCCTTGACGAATCGCAACGCCGAAAGCAGGCCCGTGGTCAGCGCTCCATTGGAGTCGGCCATGACCGACTCGTAGATCTGCACCTGGTCAGGCCCGGTGATGTCCGAGTAGTGCGGCTCGAAACGAGCGGCGTCCTCGTCGTTGTCGTTGCCGCGAATGGCGCCGTCGGCGCCAAGGGCTCCGGATTCGAACACCGCACGTCCATTTCGATCGCGAACCGTGGCGTGGAGCCAGCTCCGGCGCGAAGGATAGGCAGTGGGCAGCTTGTGACCGCCGAGATTGGTGACGGCGACGCTCAGCTCGAGGCGGCCGTCGCGGACCTCGGCGCTCGGAATCGCGACCTGCGCGGCCTCGGTCTGCAGATGCTGAATCGTTCGGATCACGGCCGCATTCATTTCCTGCGGCAACGCCTGTACGTGCAGGTCGTTGCGGAACTTGTTCAAGATCCGCTGCATGAAGAAGTTGCCACCGACGAAGGTGTGACGAGACACGCCGGCACGCGGCTCGCCGAAGACCGACGTGATGGGCACGTCCTCTTCGACCACGGGCATGTGGCACGATTGGCAACTGCGCGACTCCTTGAAGTCGCTGTGCAGCCACTCTTGGTACGGCACCTGCTCCGGCAGTTCACCGACAACACGCCCCTGTGCGTCGAGCGCCTGCGTCAGGAGCGTGTGGCACGTCGCGCACAACTC
>JBEBGB010001141.1:0-1429 GCA_040081675.1 Vicinamibacterales bacterium | reverse complement strand
CGCCGAACAACAGGGACGCCAGGAATCGGATGACGGTACGGGACATGGCGCGGAGGGTAACAAGACGGCGCGTGGAGCGCAAGGCGACCGACGGCTTGGTGGAGGGTAATCGCATCTAACTATTGGCGCGGTGCCGGGCGCACCACTCCGCTCATCTCACCTGCACAATTTTGCGATAGTAAATGGCTGAGGTACGATGCGCCGCTCCGTCGGTAGACCGGTGACCAACGACATGTCATACACCTACGATCCGCTGGGACGGGGCAGTCGTCCCTCTTCCGAGACGGGAGGCCGCTACCACGGCGGCGGTGCGACGGATCGACGTGCTCGGTCGACGCTGAAGCCGGAGCGCGCGGTTTGAAAAGGGGTACTAACTCCTTCAAAAACCAACAACTCAGAGGGGACAGGTAGAACCTGCCCATGGGCGTCGTGATGATGTGAGCGCGCGAGCGCTGACATCGCGTCGTTCGTCTCCAGCGGGTGCAAGTCCCGCCTCGGTAAGCACCGGAGCGCCGAGTAGCAGACCCCAGACGTGCGGTGAGAGCCGCGTGGGCCAAGCGGGGTGTCAAGAGCCTCTACGGAGGGAGCCAGTCCGCGGGCCGCAACATCACGTGAAGCTTGCAGCCTCGTCAGATTTACAACCCGAGCGTCGAGCCGGTCATGTCGCGGCGAAGACGATGTCCTGTACGTTCCAGTCCGGAGACGTACACGCACGGCGGGACAGCGGGAGTCCGAGGGGACCGTAGTAGTGTCGAGCCGCGCGACGAAGAACGCGCGGGGGGCGAAGGGTCCCTGCGGGGGCAACGTCGGACGAGCAAGCACGCGCAAGGGCATGACCGGCACGACCGGTTCCAACCACCCCGAAGGACGCACGTCCCTCGACAACGTGCGCCAGTTGCAACGCCGACTCTGGAGTACGGCCAAGCAGCAACCGGGCCGCCGTTTTCATGCGCTGTTCGACCGCATCTACAGGCGTGACGTCCTGTGGGAAGCATGGAGACGGGTGAAGAAGAACCGCGGCGCACGTATCGGCCCGCGGCGGTGCGGCGTCGATATATTCCGAAGGCAGACGGGAAGACACGACCACTGGGGATTCCGACGATCCGAGACCGAGTGGCATAAATGGCGGCGACGCTCGTGTTGGAGCCGATTTTCGAGGCGGACTTTCATCCGTGCTCGTACGGTTTCCGGCCGAAGCGGAACGCCACGCAGGCGCTCGAAACACTGCGCAACGCGGGGCGCGCGCGGGGGCAATCACGTCCTCGACGCTGACATTCGTGACTACTTCGGGTGCATCGACCACGACAAGCTACTGCAGCTCGTCGCGCGGCGCATCTCGGACCGACGGGTGCTCAAACTGATACGGCAGTGGCTTCAGGCAGGCGTGATGGAAGAGGGCGAGGTGCACGCGACGGTCGCGGGCACGCCG
>JBEBGB010001140.1:0-1431 GCA_040081675.1 Vicinamibacterales bacterium | reverse complement strand
GGCGCCTTCTGGTCGCTCAACTGGTAGGAAACTTTGCCGTCGTAGAGGAGGTAGAGCGCGCCGTGCGCGTCCACGCACGCCTGCGCGCACTCAGCATCGGTATCGCCCATGCGCATCAGCGCATGATTGCCAGTGGAGCACTCGCTCTCGGTAATCGTGCCGGAGAAGGTCTGCGTGCCCGCTGACTGCGCAAGTCCCGCAAACGCAAGCAGGCCACCAAGGATCAAGAACTTCATTCAAAAAGCCCTACCACGGAAGACACGGAGAAACGAACACGGAGGGCCACGGCATATTCAATTGGCCGACAGTGTTCATCTGCCAGGCCCAGAGCTCATCGCCCACAGCCTATCGCCTGAAAAGCTCCGTGTCGGGCTTCGGGCTCCGGGCCCCCGCAGCGTGACGCTGCAAAGCCTGGAGCCCAGCCCCTAGAGCCGAGAGCCTGCTTTCGTGGCTACTCGCCGGGAACCATGAGATGCGCGGTGGTCGTGCCCGCGTTCATGATCCACGCACCGCCACCACGACCGTTATCCGGCAGGCCCATCGACGCCGTCGTCGCACCAGGAACGGCCACGGTCATGTGGCTCCGTGGGTGATCCTTGTCCGGTCCCATCAGATGGAACCACACCGAGCCAAATTCCGGCTTGGCGCGGGTGCCATTCTTTTCCATCTCCGCGAGCATGGCTTCCGACTTCGCCTTGTCGCCCGTCGCCTCGGCCTTGAGGTTCTGTGCCACGCGCTCGAGGTTCGCGATGCTGGTGCACTCGATCGAGAACGGCTGCTGCAGCGGGAATCCCGAGCGGTCGTAGCAGACCATCTTGTTCGTGCCCTTCTTCAGCGTGTCGTACGTGAAGTCCGGCTTCCACTTGATGACCGTGGCGTCCGCGCGTTGATTGGCCGGCGCTGCGGCAAGAAGGGAGTCGTACGGGCCGGCCGGCGCGGCCGGCGCCTGCGCCATCAATGCGGCACCTGACGTGACCAGTGCGCCGAGAACAAAAGCGATCGTGCGTTTCATACAGTGACCTCCAGAAGAACCATTTCACCGACGTGTCGGATGGGCTTGCCCTCGCCCGAGCGTCCAGATATCAGGCAAGGTTACGTCATGCAGGCGAACGCCGTCTCGAACTTTTCACGAGACGCCGATCGGACCGCCGTGGGTGCAACACACATCCAGAAGTTCCTTTGCAAGCAGGCAAGGCGGGCAAGGCAGGTTGGGCAGGCAGGCAGAACCCAAACCTTGGTCCTGCCTACCTGTCGATGTGAGACGCGCCTGCGAACGGGTCGGCGCGCTGTCGCTACTGCTGGCTGCGAGTCTCGGTGTTCGGCAGACTGAACGAGATGTACTCGCCCGAATAGGCACCGCCACTCACAGCGACAATGATGTACTGTTTGCCGTCGACCGAGTAGGTCATCGGTGATCCACTTTGCGGCGCC
>JBEBGB010001139.1:0-1431 GCA_040081675.1 Vicinamibacterales bacterium | reverse complement strand
CTAGTACGACTTTGTCACATCATCGGATTCCCGAAGGAATCCGCGAGTGATCTGAATTGAGGACATTGTACGGTTCGCTGATTGTCGGTACGCTGCGCCCCAGTGCTCGATCGGGACGCGTGGTCGCTGCTGCGACGACTGACGAGATGGTTGGATCAGTTCAAGGACTGCTTCGGTCATCGCGCACAGCACGTGTCGTTGCGCCAGTACGTCGACGGGCTGCTGGGCGACAGCGCCCGCAAGTCGATGTCCGCGATGCTCGCGCGGGTCAGCGACCCCACCTCGTACCAAGCGTTCCAGCACTTCATCACGCATGCCCCCTGGGACGCGACCGGGCTGTGGCGGCGATTGCGGGCGGTGATACCGGAACGCACGGGCATCCTGATCCTCGACGAAACGAGCTTCCCGAAGTCGGGGCCGCATTCGGTCGGCGCGGCGCGCCAGTATTGCGGCGCCTTGGGCAAGGTGGCGAATTGCCAAGTCGCAGTGACGGCGGCGCTGTGGACCGGCCAGCGCGCGTGGCCGATGGGCGCCTTGCTCTATCTGCCCGAGGCGTGGATCAGCGATCTGGCGCGGCGGGCCACGGCGCGCATTCCGGCGGCGGTCGTCTTTCAGGAGAAGTGGCGGCTGGCGCTGACGCTCGTGCGCCTCACCCGAGCCGCCGGCGTGACGCTGACGGCGGTCGTGGCCGATGCCGAATACGGGGACAACAGCACGGTTCGTCAGACGCTGCATCGGTTGCGGCTGCCGTATGCGCTGGGCATTTCGCCGACGCTGACCGTGTTCCGCGGCACGCCCACGTTGCGCGTCGACCGCACCCAACCGCCGCCGCGCAATCGCCGCGGGGGATGGCCCACCCAGGACGCCGTCAGCGTCCGGGCGATCAGCGACGCGCTGCGGCCCCGAGCGTGGCACCGGGTCGAGTGGCGCAACGGGACCAATGCGCCGTGGACCGCCGATTTCGCCGCCCTGCGCGTGACCCCCGCCACCGACTGGCGGCGGCGGCTGGCCCCCGAAATCTGGTTGCTCTGCGAGCGGGGACTCGGGCCGACCGGCCGCCGCAAGCACTACTTCGTCTCGCTGCCGGCGTCGGCCTCGTTGAAACAACTCGTGCGGCTGGCGCATCACCGCTGGGCGATCGAACAGCACTACCAGGACTTCAAGTCCGAACTCGGCCTCGATCATTTCGAAGGCCGCTCGTATCCGGGCTGGCAGCATCACATGGTCATCAGCGCCGTGGCCTTCGCGTTTCTCCAGACCGAACGCCGACGGCCTCACAAGGGACCATCGCTCACCTTTCCGCAAGTCCGATCGTTCGTCCAAGAGATCTTCACGGGGCTGCTGTTTATCAGCCGCCCGCAATACATGCGGTGGATGAAGCAAGCCGAACAGCGGTTTCATCAACTGCGGATCTGACAAAGTCGTACTAGA
>JBEBGB010001138.1:0-1434 GCA_040081675.1 Vicinamibacterales bacterium | reverse complement strand
TTGTCGCTCCAACGCAGGCCGAGCGCTCGCTAGCGACGCGCCGCTTCGACATCCACTGGACCACGCGGCGGCAATGCAATACTCTCCCATCTCGCTGGATCCAGAAGGTCCGTCAGGTCACTGACGTGTGAGGGTGGCGAAGAGCCTGAGTGGCGACACTATGTTCGGGAGAAACACTATGAACACTGCACTGAAAGGTCTGCTTGCGGCGGCGGTTCTGATTCCTGTGGCGGCCTACGCCCAGGTCAGACCTGGAAATCCGACGACGTCGACCGTGATCACCAAGGCCGAGATCGACAAGATCTTCGCCACCGAGATGAGCGTGACGACCCGTGACGAGAATGCCAGGGTGGTCGATATCGGAGACGGCTGGAGCATGGAGCTGGGCGTCATTCATCGCGCGAAACAGAAGGTGATGACAGTCGGGGAGGCCAGGGCCGCGGCTGCCGCTCGCGGCGCGGCTCCGGCTGCCGCCGGTCGAGGCAATGCGCCGGCGACGCCACCGGCCCCGTGTGGAGCACAAGATCCCAACCCGCCGGCGGACGCCCTTCAGGGTGCCATCACGCACGACTTTCAGACCGAGGGCTACTACATCGTCTCGGGCAGCGGCACCGCGTTCATCGATGGCAAGCTCCTCAACGGCCGGCAAAGCACGAACAATCCGGACGGCGGACCGAACGGCCCGGGCTGCGGCGGCGGCGTGGCGGTCGGCTCACGCAAAGTTGTGTTGAACGTCGGCGACGTGCTGATCGTTCCGCCGGGCGTCATCCATGGCTGGTTCGACATTCCCGATCACGTGGACTATCTCAGCTTCCGTCCGTCGCACGGCATCATGAAGAACGGCTGGGTGAACCCCACCATCGCTCCGAAGTAACGCGTTCGACAACTGTGGGGCAGGGACCACGGTGCACGTTGGCCGCGCCGAACGTGCGAGACTCGACTGCGATTTGCAGTTCCGTGTAGCGTCGTCCTTGGTGCCTCGTTCCTTATTCCTGGCCCGCCGGAACAGGGACCAGGACCCGAGCCACCAAGGACCGCGCGCCACATTGATTGGATGCGAGCGAGCGATTGCTCGGACGCAACGGCTGGCCTCGCATCCTCTGTCACACCTTGACCGATAACCTAGTCGATGCGCGTTCGGCATGTCAGACAGCATGAGCAGGTCAACCAGTGCTTCCACCTGCCAAACCGGGAAGGCCGGTACTCACCGCGGCGTGTAGAAGAAGGCGGGCGAGATGTGCTCGTCGATCGACCCCACCGTAGCGTCGCAAGGGCTCGTGCCGATCGCGAGTGGGCCGATTCATGGACGCCCGAGCCGTCGAGCGGCGTGAGCCGAACGTGGGAGCCATGACATCCACTGTTTCGGTACTTCACCTCGAGGACAACCCCGATGATGCGGCCCTGATTCGGCATCTCCTCGATGCTGATGGGAAC
>JBEBGB010001137.1:0-1438 GCA_040081675.1 Vicinamibacterales bacterium | reverse complement strand
CGCTGATGGCGCGGGAATTCGCCAGAATGAACGCGATTGACGGGGTGCCTTGCGCCACCACGAAGATCTGGTACGAAAACAACGTGCGGCTGATGCGAATCAACAGGCGGTTGACGGCCAGGGCCGTCCTCCCGAGCACATTGTTGCCAAACACTTTGGGGAACGGCGCGGGTACGCCGCGCATCTCCTCGATGCGAAAACCCGCATCGAGCAGCAGGCGTCTCAAGGAGCGAAACGTGAACAGGCGCGTGTGTGTCCGATCCAGGATGCCGGCCTTGCCGTAGTTGAACTGGCCGAGCAGCAGCATCGCGCGCTGCGGGAAGAACGCGATGTTGGGCGTCGTCAAGATGAGTGTCTTCGGCGAGTAGTCGAACTGCGAGCGCAACTCTGAGAGAAACCGCTCCGGATCCTTCAAGTGTTCGATGATGTCGAGGAGCAGCACGTAGTCGTGTCCTTGGGTGCTGAACGTGAGTGGACGATCGAGGTCCTGTTGAAAGACCTGCACATCCGCGTCGGTTTGCGCATCAGGCGCGAATTGATCGACGACGGCCACTCGACAGCCCTTCTTCACGAGCTCTCGGGCAAATCCACCTGGTCCGGCGCCTATGTCCAGCACGCTGGCACCCGCCTGCACCACGTCGAGCGCAAACTGGTGGCTGCTCGCATATCCCAGTTTCAGATCGTAATGAGCGTTCTGTCGCTCGTCGACCGGGTCGAAGCGCCGTTGATAGAGGACGCCCGCCCGGTGAGCGACATTCTGCAACGTGACCCTCAGCACGTCGGTCGCGTACTTCATGCCGTTCACCCGACAGATCTCATCGCCGTAATACGTCGGGATCGACAGCTCGAGGATGCGCTGCCCGGCGTTCAACAGTTGAATGATGATCTCAGTGTCGAAATGAAACAGGTTCGAGTTGAGCGGGAACGCAATCTTCTTCAGCGCCTCGACCGAGTACACGCGGTATCCGCTATGAAACTCGGTGAGGCTCGTCCCGAGCATCGCATTCTGCAGGAACGTCAGGATTCTGTTGCCGACGTACTTGTAGGGCGGCATGCCGCCCTGCAGCGCGCCGAACCTGGTCGTCATGCGGCTGCCGAACACGGCGTCGGCGATGCCGTCTCTGAGCGGAGCCACGAGCTTGGGCAGTTCCTCGGGTGCGTATTGGCCGTCGCCGTGCAACATGGCGACGAAGTCAAACCCCTCGGCGATGGCGAACGTGTAGCCCACCTTCTGGTTGCCGCCGTAGCCCTGGTTGTGTTTATTGCGGAGCACCGTCATCCGAATGTCCGGATGGAGCGCGCGGTACTCATGACCGATCTGGAACGTTCGATCTTCTGACGCGTCGTCGATGACAAGAATTTCGCACGAGTAGTCGGCGAAGATGGAACGCGGAATGCGATCCAGCACGTTGCTCAGCGTCCGCTCGGCCCAATAGGC
>JBEBGB010000309.1:0-5894 GCA_040081675.1 Vicinamibacterales bacterium | reverse complement strand
ATCAATCCGCTTCAATACGCCCATGCTGTTCGCGCTCGGCTTTCTCCCGATGTTCGGTATCGGCGGGCTGACGGGACTTCCGCTCGGATTGAACGTGTCGGATATTCCGCTGCATGACACCTACTACGTCATCGCCCACTTCCACTACGTGGTGGCACCGGGGACGATCTTCGCGCTCTTCGCGGGGATCTATTACTGGTATCCGAAGGCGACCGGGCGAAAAATGAGCGAGACGCTCGGCGCCATCCACTTCTGGGGCTCGTTCATCTGCATGAACGTGGTCTTCATGCCGATGTTCCTCGTGGGGTTGGCCGGGGTCTCGCGTCGACTGTACGATGGCGGAGCGACCTACGACTTTGCGCAACCGGTCCTGCACTGGAACGTCGTCTCGTCCTGGGGCGCCTGGACCATGTTCCTCTTCCAGCTTCCGTTCATCTTCAATTTCTTCTGGAGCATCCGAAACGGGGAGAAGACGGTTGAGAACCCCTGGCAGGCGACCACGCTCGAGTGGGCATCGCCGTCACCGCCCCCGCACGGCAACTTCATCGAGGTACCGCAAGCCTACCGCGGGCCGTACGAGTACAGCGTGCCCGGGGCCGCCACCGACTTCACACCGCAGTACGAGGCTTGAGCTCCGATGGAGATTCCCTACACCGTAGAAGTGCGCCGCGACACCGGTCTCAACAACGGCAAGATCGGCATCTGGCTGTTCCTGGCCTCTGAGGTCATGCTGTTCGGCGCTCTGTTCGCCAGCTACATCCTCATCCGGACCGGAGCGCAGACATGGCCGCGGGGCGACACGATGCTGAACGTCCCGATGGCGACGTTCAACACGATCGTCCTGATCACCTCCTCGGTCACCATGGTGATGGCATGGGCGTCGCTCGAGCGCGGACGCTTCGCGACCTTTCGAATGTACATGGGCACAACGGTCGCGCTCGGGTTCGTCTTCCTCGTCGTCAAGTACTTCGAATACAGCCATCACATCCACGAAGGCGCCTACCCCCGGAGCAACAACTTCCTCGCCATTTACTTCACGCTGACCGGACTGCACATGCTGCATGTCATAGGCGGGATGTCAGTGAACGCGTATCTGCTCGGTCCGGGCTCGAAGCTCTATAAGACAAATCGGAGATGGTTCATCAACCGCGTCGAGAACTCGGGGCTCTTCTGGCATTTCGTCGATCTGGTCTGGATCTTCCTGTTTCCGACGCTGTATCTTCTCTAGGCGGTATTCATGACGAGTGATCACGCTGTCGACGCGATGAGCGGCCACCATGCAGCAGACATTGACCGGCAGGTCAAGATCTACATCATGGTCTTCGTCGCGCTCATGGTTCTCACCGTCGTCACGGTGACAATCTCGCGCTTCCATCTGTCTG
This sequence comes from Vicinamibacterales bacterium, assembly GCA_040081675.1. Classification (GTDB taxonomy): domain Bacteria; phylum Acidobacteriota; class Vicinamibacteria; order Vicinamibacterales; family CAVVIG01; genus CAVVIG01. The sequence continues at coordinate 4,512 of JBEBGB010000309.1, read as the reverse complement.
TGCCGGCTGCGGTGACCGTGGCCCTTCTCGTTGCGATCGTCAAGGGATCGCTGGTCGCGTGTTACTTCATGCACATGATCGCCGAGAAAAAGCTGATCTACGCGGTCATGGCGCTGACGGTGGTGTTCTTCGTCGTCCTGCTGGCTCTTCCTGTGCTCACTCACAGTGATGGCTTCTGGATTCACGAATGAACCTCAGGTGGTTTCACGCGCTCCTGATTCTCTGCTCCGCGGCCCTCGGAGTGCTGTTCGGTCTCTGGTGCCTGTCTCAACGTGCGCAAGGAGACGGGATTGGACTTCTGGTCGCGGGCGTCACATCATTCGTCGTGTCGCTCGGCCTGATCGTCTACGACTCGTGGTTCCTACGCACAACGAGGATGCTTCGATGAATATGAGGGTAAGCCCAGGCGTGAGGCGGGTTCTCGCGACTATGGCTGTGATAATCGGCAGCAGCGCGAGCGCGTTCGCGTGCCCTTTGTGCTTCGGAGCCGAGGAGACAGGAGTGGTCGACGCGACGAGGTGGGGCATCCTGGCGCTGCTGGCTGTCACGCTCGTCGTGCAGGGCGCGTTCGCCGGTTTCTTTCTCTATCTCCGTAATCGCGCGAAACGCATCGCGGACATGGACCTCGATATTGAATGGTCGGAACTGCAGGGAGGAGCATCGAGGTCATGAGCAACTGGCTAGGTCTCCCGGAACTCGCCTCAACTACCGGCGGGCAGATAGATAGCCTGATCAGTTGGATTCACATCTTCATGTTGATCCTGTTCGTCGGCTGGGGCTCTTTCTTCGGCTACACCCTTTTTCGCTTCCATCGATCACGGCATCCGGTGGCGAGCTATACCGGGGTCAAGTCGCACTTTACGACCTATGTCGAAACGGCCGTTCTCGTGGTCGAATTGGTGCTCCTCTTCGGCTTCTCGATCCCGCTCTGGGCCGCGAGGGTCGACCACATTCCCTCGGAGAGCGAAGCGGTGGTCGTCAACGTCACCGGCGAACAGTTCGCCTGGAACGTCCGCTATCCCGGCCCTGACGGCGTGTTCGGCCGCACAGACATCAAGATGATCGACGTCCAGACGAACCCGCTGGGCATCGACCGAGCCGACGCCGCGGCGAAGGACGATGTCACGCTGCTCAATCAGTTGTTTGTGCCTGTTGACAGGCCCGTCGTCGTGAGGCTCAGGACCAAGGACGTCATCCATAGCTTCGGCGTCCCGGAGTTCCGTGTGAAGCAGGACGCGGTCCCCGGTTTGACCATCCCCATCTGGTTCACCCCCAACGTCACGACCGCGGAGATGCGGGCACGAACCGGGAATCCGCAATTCCAGTACGAGATCGCCTGCGCTCAGCTCTGCGGCCTGGCCCATTACCGGATGCGAGGATTCGTTACTGTCCTGAGCGCCACGGAATTCGAGCAGTGGATGAGCGAGCGGGTCAAGGAGCAGACAGAATCGGCCGGGAACCCGTTCCTCTAGCGGGCGGGTGGCTCAGGGCCCGTCAGGACGGGCCCTAACCGAAGAATTTCGGCGTGGGCATCCGCTCGCGGATTCGCTCCAGCTCCTCTGTCGTCACGCGACTGATCCCGTTCCTTCGGCACGACTCCTCGACAGCTTTCACGACCATCCCTCGGACGAACGCCGGGATCTTCTTCATGCGCGCGGCGGCCGCATCGTCCCAGGCGATGGTTGTGGCCGATTCGACGCCGTACTCGATCGTAGAGGTTCCCCGCTCTCCCGAGACGGGGTCGGGACTCTTCAGGGTGAGAAGAAGAGGAGACTCCGCGAACCTCCCGGGTGTGTGGGTGCATAGCGGGTCTTCGGCCATCACATCGCCGGTCATGCCGTAGGCCCTGGCGCGGCACCCCCCGCACTGGGCATTCATCTCGCACTCCCCGCAACGTCCCCCCAACTCCGAGCGGTGGCGAATGCCGGCGAACACCTCTGAAGAGGTCCAGAGATCCGTGAGAGCCTCGCGGCGAAGGTTCCCCGCGAAAACCGGGAGGTAGGGGCACGGAGTGACATCCCCGTTTGGCCTGATCCCCATGTAGTGCGTGCCGGCTGGACACCCGCCGGCGCCTCCAGCATAGGTTCTGATCTTTGGATTGGTTCTGGTACCGACGCGCTCAGTCCCTTCGACTTGCTCAGGGTCATCCTGAGCCGAATCGACAGCGGAGTCAGGAAGAGCTGCATTCTCCAGAACGGTCTTGATGTAGTGAGGAGCGCACTTCGCGTTTACGAGCATCCGGCGGTCGTACTTCCGCTGGATCCGGTAGAGCGCGGCGAGAACTTCGTCGTACTGCGCGGGAGTGAGGTCAGACACGAACTGCCCGCGCCCCGTCGGTACGAGAAAGTAGAGATTCCAGACCTTGGCGCCCAGGCGATCGTGTGCGAAGTCGGCGATCGCGTCGAGCTCTCGAAGATTGTGCGAGCCCGCGGTCGTCTGCACGATGAATGGAAGCCCTGTCCGGTTGAGGATCTCGGCTCCCTCGACTGTGTTTCTCCAGGCGCCACGCACGTTCCTGAAGCGGTCGTGACGATCGGGCTCGAGGGCATCGAGGGACAGGGACAGCCCGCGCGCTCCGGCCTCCGCCAGACGCCGCGCCACCGTCTCGGTGATGCACACACCGTTGGTACCAACGACCACCCACAGGCCACGCTCCGCCGCGTGCCGGACGATGTCGAGGATGTCACGCCGCAGGAGCGGCTCGCCTCCAGTCAGGATCGTCAGGCATTCAGGGGCAAACGCAGCAATCTCCTCGATCACCTTGAAGCATTCGTCGGTGCCGAGTTCGCTCCGATCGGCGAAGTTCTCGGTGCCGACCAGAGGCGTGGTACCGGCGTCGAGATAGCAGTGCTCGCAGGCAAGGTTGCAGCGGTAGGTGAGATTCCAGGAGATGACGTAGGGCCGGGCGAACCCCTCGACGTGGTCGCGATGACGTTGAGCGAATCGCCCCTCGACCTGGCTCGGGGCGGCGCTGAGGTTCCCGAAGCGTCGAACTGCCAGGGGTCTTACGTCTGAAGGCGGCAAGGTCACGTCGATTCCCTACATGCCGAAGAAGTCGCGGGCCGAGTCGAGGATCTGCTCGTCTACCTCGAAAGCCCCCTTCTCCGCCGCGAACCTCTCGATGCCGGTCCGCGCCATGGGGCGGACGAACGCGGGAATGTTGGCGAGCCGCGCTTCGGCAGCAGCAGTCCAGCGGACCTGGGTCGGCGCTACGGTCTGCCCTGGTCGCACTTCAGAGGCGTCGCTTGATGCGCCGTCCGTCGACATCATCGCTGCGAACGGACAACTGCTCGCCTCCGGCGAGGCTTCAGCGGGGGTCGACGCTCCAGCGCCCGCATCAGGACCGATCCGCACACCAAGCGACTGGACCATCTGTGTTTCGTACGCATTGGTGAGCATCGCCATCTCGTAGCCACACTCTGGACACGAGTAGATGATCGACAGCGATCCGCGCTCGGGTGGAGCGACGGTTTGAAGCGTCATCGGGCTGTCGCAGGGGACACAGAGGAATTTCATTGAGGAGGCTCCCTCTCCAGCCGTGACTCACCTGACGAGTGAGCCGCGGCGAACGTGGTCGAGTCGAGGCTGTCCATGAGCCGCTGCGCGATCACATCCAGCGCCTCGCCCACAGGTGTTTTACGCAACGCCTCGAACGGGATTCCCAGATCGCAGTGGCGAGCCAGCTCGGGATCGAACGGAACGGTCCCGAGGCAGGGAATTCCCAGAACCGCCGGCTCCGCCGTCGCTGAAGCTTCGGCGGACCGCCGTAGCCTTGGCGGAGGCTGGTCGGAGGCGACGAAGAGCGGCTTGACGGCATTACAGTCGCGGCAAAAATACCCGCTCATGTTCTCCACGTATCCGAGGAGGCGATTAGGGCCCTTCGACAGAGCGGCGACAGAACGTGCGACGACGCCGCGTGACACCTCGGATGGGATCGTCACGAGGAGGAACGAGGTCCGAGGCCCGAGGAAGTCGGCGTACTGGACCGTTCGCTCGGCTCCCGGCGGCAGGTCGAACATCAGCACATCGAGTGCTCCCCACTCGAAGGACGCGAGGATCTCGCCGAGCAGCGCGAATTCCCTGGTGGCTCGCCACGTATGGGACTCTCCACTCGCCGCGCTCTCGAAGTCGAGCGCCTCCGACTCGGGGAGGAGCGAGCCGATCGAGAAGACGCCAATGCCATCGGCTGTTCGCGGCAGCGCCACCTTGTGGCTCCCGGGAACGAACAGCGCTCCCTGGACACCTGCCATGCGCGCCTGAGAGGGACCGTTGAAGTCCGCGTCCAGAATCGCAATCCGAAGTCCCCGAGCGCGCAGAGCGCCCGCCAGATGCAGCGTCAACGTGCTCTTGCCGACGCCACCTTTTCCGGAGCCCACTGCGACGAGATGACGCACACCGGCGAGCCCGTCAGAGATGCGCGCCTGCAGGTCGGCAACCTGTTCGAGGACTCTTGATCCTCCATCGCCGACGATGTCGTGGTAGCCCTTCATTGGTGGCGATGCCTCGAGGGGC
>JBEBGB010000308.1:0-5900 GCA_040081675.1 Vicinamibacterales bacterium | reverse complement strand
CAAATCAGGCGAGTGGCCGGAAATCCCCGGGTGCGCATCTGTCTGCGCCCCGCTCATACCTACGGACGCCATCGTTCCGAGACGACGTCCGGCAGCAATCACATTCGCTATGTGGGCGCCGATGTCGTGCTGCGGTTGACCACGGATGCGCCGATCACTGCGCTCCTCGAGGAGCTGCCGTTTCTACTGGACGACTCCGTCACGCTCGTTCTCGGAGTCGACGAAACGGTGCAGGGTTCGGTGTCAGAAGTCGGCTTTCGTCTCTTCGAGGAAACGGCCGGGTATTGGCGCGAGTGGGTCCGGTACCTGGGCATCCCGTTCGAGTGGCAGGACGCGGTCATTCGAGCCGCGATCACACTCAAACTCAATGTCTTCGAAGACACCGGCGCCATCATCGCGGCCATGACGACGTCGATTCCGGAGGCGGCGGGGAGCAGCCGGAACTGGGACTACCGTCACTGCTGGGTGCGCGACGCGTACTTTGTTGTGAACGAGCTGAACAGGCTGGGTGCGACGCGCACCATGGAGCGCCACCTTCGGTACATTCTGAACATCATTGCCGGCGCGAAGGACGGTGCGCTGCGGCCGATGTACGGCATCAACGGCAAAGAGGCCATCGACGAGCGCGATGTCGACTCGCTGCCTGGCTATCGCGGCATGGGACCTGTTCGCGCGGGGAACCAGGCTCACCGGCAACTACAGCACGACGTGTACGGTTCGGCCATTCTGGCCGCGACCCACATGTTCTTCGACCACCGTCTGACACGACGGGGTGACACGGCCCTGTTCGAACGTCTCGAGACACTCGGCGAGCACGCGGCGACGCTGTTCGACCAGCCGGACGCCGGAATCTGGGAACTGCGCGGTGTCAAGCGTATCCACACCTTTTCCAGCATGATGTGCTGGGCCGGGTGCGACAGACTTGCCCGGATCGCCGTCTCGCTCGGACTCACGGGCCGAGCCGAGTACTGGCGCAGTCATGCGGAGCACATCCATCAGGTGATCTGCGAGCGGGCATGGAATTCGACGCTGGGATGCTTCGTCGGCACCATGGAAGGGGACATGCTTGACGCAAGCCTGCTGCGCATGAACGAGGTGGGCTTTCTCGCCGCCGACGATCCCCGTTTCGTTGGCACTGTGGAAGCCGTCGAGCGCGGGCTCCGCCGTGGAAACTTCGTCTTCCGCTATCTCGAGAAGGACGACTTCGGCGAGCCAGAGAACGCGTTTCTCGTGTGCACCTTCTGGTACATCAACGCGCTCGCCGCGATCGGTCGACGAGACGAAGCGCGCGCACTCTTCGAGAACATGCTCTCGTGCCGGAATCGACACGGTCTGCTGGCCGAACACATCGACCCGCGCACCAACGAGCAGTGGGGCAACTTCGTGCAGACCTACAGCATGGTGGGATTGATCGGTTCAGCGATTCGCCTCTCCGTTCGGTGGGACCAGGCATTCTGAGGGTCTGCTCCTCGCCGGAGGTGTAACATGCCGCCGAACCTGATGGCCAATTCAAAAACGTCGGCGCAGGCAGAAGTGACGCATGAGTGACAACGACGCGCAGAGCGCCGGGTTGATCGGCGGCGGCCGGTTGTACTATCCCGACCCCGCGCGAGCCGCGCACACACACGCCGGCAGCGTGGAGGCGTACGAGGATCTACTCCGACGCTCACGCGAACAACCCGACGAGTTCTGGGCTGGCGTGGCCGCCGAATTGGAATGGATGCGACCCTGGGACGCGGTAACGGAGGGTCGGTTTCCGCACTTCACGTATTTCGTCGGGGGTGTCAGCAACCCGACCCTCAGCCTGCTCGATCGCCACCTCGCGACAGGCGCTGCGAACCGGCTGGCGATGATCTGGGAAGGTGAAGATGGCCAGAGCCGGTTCTTCACCTATCAGATGCTTGCCATCGAGGTGAACAAGTTCGCGAACGTGCTCAAGGGTCGGGGCGTCGTGAAAGGCGACGCAGTTGCCATCTTCACGCCGAACCTGCCGGAAGCCGTCATCGCCGTGCTCGCGTGTTTCAGACTTGGTGCGCTCTTCAACACCGTCTTCTCGGGCTTTTCCGCGCGTTCTCTCCGCGATCGTCTCGAGGCCTACAACCCCAAGGTGATTGTGACCGCCGACGCCAGTGTGCGTCGCGGTCACGAGGTGCTCTTGAAGCCGACAGTGGATGCGGCCTGTGAAGGCTTGTCCTGCGTCAAGGCGGTGATCGTCGTTCGTCGGACCGGTACTCCAGTTCCGTTACAGGATGACCGCGATCACTGGTGGCACGATCTCATGCGCGGTTCGTCCGGCGTGTGCGACCCAGAGCCCATGGAGGCCAACGAGCCGGGCATCGTGTTCTACACCAGCGGCACCACCGGCAAGCCGAAGGGCATCGTCCACTCGGCGATGGCCTTTCTCGTGAACAACTACGTCTATGCCAAGTTCCATCTCGATCATCATCCGAGTGATGTGCTGTGGTGTACGGCGGACATCGGCTGGCTGACCATGCACATCTGGGGCATCGTCGGCGCGCTGGCAAACGGCGTCACGACCGTGATCTTCGAGGGGGCCATCGACTATCCAACGCCCGACCGCTTCTATCAAATCGTCGATCGTTATCGTGTGAACAAGATCTTCACGGCGCCAACGGCGATTCGTATGCTGATGCGACACGGCGATCAGTTGATGGAGCCGTACGATCTCTCGTGTCTGGAGGTCGTGGCCGTGGTGGGCGAGCCCTTCAACCCGGAGGCGTGGCACTGGACCTACGAAACGCTCGGGAAGGGACGTATCTATCTGAACAACACGTGGGGACAGACCGAACTTGGCGGGTGCCCGCTTGCGGGAGCCGCGTGGCTGACGCCGATGAAGCCTGGCTCGTGCGGTCCCGCCTTTCTCGCCGCCGACCTCGACATCGTCGATGACGCCGGCAACCCGGTTGGCGTCAACGTGACGGGCAATCTGGTCATCCGGCGGCCGTTTCCGATGATGCTGCGAACCTTGTGGAAGGAACCCGATCGATTCGTGCAGAGTTACTTCTCGCAGGTGGACGGCTGTTACTTCACCAACGATGCCGCGATAAAGGACAGCGACGGCCATTTCTGGGTCACGGGCCGCGTCGACGACGTGATCAACGTCGCCGGCCATCGCCTGAGCACGATGGAGATGGAGAGCGCCATCATGGAGTGCCGATTGGTCGCCGAAGTCGCCGTCGTCGGCATGCCTGACACACTCAAAGGTCTGGTGCCCATCGCCTTTGTCACGCTGAAGTCGGGGCAGACCGCCTCAACAGCGACTGAGCGCGCGATTCGCGAGCAGGTTGCCGACACCATCAGCAAGATCGCTGTGCCAGAGCGCGTGGTCTTCACCGACGTGCTTCCCAAGACGCCGAGTGGAAAGATCATGCGCCGGCTGCTGAAGGAAATCGTGACGACCGGCGAGGTCGGCTCCGACGTAACCGCGTTGGAAGATCTCTCGTCTGTCGAGAAACTCAAAGCCTTGGTCTGGCCCGAGCGCTCGTGAAACGGAGAGCACGGCAGTCTGGGATCGGACCAGTGATCGCAGCCGTGTCCTCCGTGGTTGAGATTTGAGTTCAGGCCAGAGCTTTTCCGTACAGCGCGAGCAGTCGACTCCACGCCTTCTCGGCCTGCGGCTCGTTGTAGACACCCGAATCCGGCGGACACCAACCATGCGCCGCCCCGGTGTAGACCTCGATTTCCGCGGGCAGGTTCGCTTTGGCGAAGGTGTCCTTCAGCACGGTCTTCTCATTCGGCGACCGCGTGTCGTCGTTCGTCGCGATCGCAACGAGGAACTGCGCCTTGGTCTTCGCGGCCTGAAGGAGCGGACTGTTTGCGGCATCCGTTACGAGCCCGCCGCCGTGGAATGACGCAACGGCTCCGACGCGATCGGGAACCGCTGCGGCGGTGCGAAACGCAATCGGCCCGCCCATGCAGTAGCCCTGTGTGCCGATTTTCCGGTTCTTTGCCACCGACGATTGACCGTCCAGCCAGCCGATGAACGCCTTCGCATCGGTCATGTGCGTTGTCTCGTTCAATCCCTGAGCGAGCGGCATGAGCTGCGGAATCGGCGTGGCGGATCCAGCATCCGCGGTTGGGGCTTTCTTCACGCGATAGAACGGATTCACCACCAGCACGGAGTAACCGGACTCGGCGAGCCGTTTCGCCATCTGGTGAAAGGCTGGACGGCGGCCGAAGATGTCGGGCCACATGAGAACGCCTGGCGCGGTGCCGGTTGCAGGATGCACGAAGAAGCAGTCGGCGGTGCCGTCTGGAGTGGTGATGCTCACATCGGACTCGGTGACCGCAACAGCGCCGACAACGCGAGGCAGCATCATCACCATGCCCGCCCCGAGGAGTGCGCCGAATTGCCGCCGTGTTACGAGCCCGCGCGCCTCGAAGTCTTGTTGATCCTCGTCAAAGTGATCCTGGTCGCACATATTCGCTCCTTGTCGATAATCCATCGCGCCTGAACTGGCCGCGCAAGGAGTGACTGTATACCGAATCGCGCCGCGGCGGACGCAGGACCAGCGCGTCAGTCTTTGAGTACGACCTTGACGGCTTCGAAAAGTGGCGCTGGCGCGCTCGGTGCCAGGAACAGCCACTTCAGCAGGTCTCGATAGAACGCGAACAGGGGTATCGCCGTCGCGACCTGATTACGGATCTCTTCGCGGCGTGACTTGAACCCGGCGTGGCTTTCCTTCGTCAGTCGCTCACGCTCCTGCAGATAGTTGGCGAGCGGCTGCACCTGCACTTCGATCATTGTGTCCCACCAGTGGAACACCGACTTGATGGCCTGCCAACCCGATGCCTTTGTGCCTTCGGCTTCGTCCATGTAGTCCTTCACTTCAAGGCACTGGAGACTGGTCGTCGAGGGCAAGACGGGCACGCTGTGTCGCGCGAGCTGCGCGGCGTCCCAGCGTGAGGCGCGCAGTGCTTCGTGCAAGGCTCGAACGGCGTCCTGATCGCCGACGACGAACTTGACACCGAAGACATCCTTCACGAACCGGTTCAAGTGCCGCAGTTGTTTGTCCAGCTGGACCAGCCGGTCCAGGCCAAAGATGGTGTCCACGACCTTGTTCCAGATCTGTTCCTCGGCCTTGATGCGGCTCACCATCTTGTAAATGCGCCAGTCACTGATCGCCTCGGGGTGGTACTCGACGACGTTGGCGACCAGCGCGGCGCGGCTCCACCTCTTGCCATCGAAGTAGCGAAGGCGCCGCACCTGGCGGTTCCCGAGATCGAGGTCGGTCTGCGAATAGAGGTCGAGCGCAGTGATGTCCTGCACCAGCGTGAAGCGTTCCTGCGTGCTGACGACGCTGCCGACGGCAAGGCTCTGTAGCGCATAGCGCCCGCCGAGGAACGCATCTCCGTTCAGCTCGCAGAAACGGTGCAACCGCTCTTCGCCGTGGCGGATCATCCTGGCGAATGCCGCACGCACTTTGCGCAGGTTCGATCGCCTGAACGTGAACGTGTGCCGCGTATGCGGCGCCGCGTCGACCCTGCGACGCATCTGATCGAGGTAGACGACGAGGTCGTTCACCAACGGCTCGTCAGCCACCAGCCACAGCGGTGAGGCGTTGGCGTGCTCACGCGCAGACATCGCATCGGTCCACCGCACGTTTGTCATGAGATATCAAGAACCAGGCCAGCCACTGCCCAAACCCTTTCGACATCTGCACCGGAATTGCGTGAGCTCGCCGTCGGCCCAGGACTCGCGACAGACAATTGTGTCATTTCGGCAGATCGCGGCTCCATGTTTGTCGTATCGAGCAGGTGCTGCGGATACGGACGGTCCGCGGGGAAGCCAGTTCTCTTGTTCAATGCGTCACCTTGGACGGAAGGTTGACAAGCTTGTCAAAGTGCGGTCCCGACTCGGACAAAAGTGTCTGCGCTGG
>JBEBGB010000307.1:0-5902 GCA_040081675.1 Vicinamibacterales bacterium | reverse complement strand
ATGAGGACCTTGTTGCCGTCTTCGGACACCAGCGTTTTCAGCATCTGGATATGACGCCAGGCCGGGCTGTCGACGCTGCGCTTGTTCCCACCGTGAATGTCCGACACCGTGGGACCACGTCCCCACTTGGCGCCGCTGGTGGTCAACTCGACGTAGACGCACCCTTCGGAACCGCCAGAGAGTTCGCCGCCGCCGCTGAAGCCCTGGCTGCCAAAGCGATACATCGCATCAGCGCCCTTGAAGAGTTCGGGATGCTGACGAACGAACTGGCGGTAGCCGATCGACATCCGCTCTTCGTCGCCCTCGGCGACGAGGATCAGATTGACGGGCAGCTTGCCGGTGATGGCCTTGATGGACATCAACGCGTTCCACTGGACCATCTGCGGTCCCTTGGAATTGGTCGCGCCGCGCCCGATGAGCACCTTCTTGAACGGAGGCTGTTCAACAAGGCGCCCTTCGAAGGGCGGCGCGATCCAGGCGTCTGGCTGCGTGACCGGCATCGTGTCGTACATCCAGTAGATGACGAGTGTCTTCTCGGCCCCTTCGTCGCACTTCGCGTAGACGACGGGGTTACCCTGCGAGCCCCACTCTGTTCTGCCCACGTCGTAGACACGCGACTGCTGGCATCCGAGCTGCTCGAAGAAGCCCTTCACCATTTCCGCCGACTCGGGAATGCCCTCGCCGGAGTTCGAGATGCTGGGCTGCTGAATCCACTTCTGCAGGTTCTGCGTGTGTTCGTCGGCGTGCGCATCGATATAGTCGAACACCGACTTCAGGTCGGCGTTCCGAATCTTCGACATGTCGATCGTCGATTCGGTGTCGCCGTCTGGCCGGATATCAAGGCGCGCCCCGGCGGTTGCCGGAGCCGAGGAAGCCCCGCCGGGAGGAGTGGCGGCCTTGATATCCGGAGCTCGTTGACAGCTCGCCAGCGCGAGGCACATCGCTCCCGACAACATGAGTGGCGTGGAGCGATGGTCACGAAGGGCGCTGGGCATGCTGTGCATCTCCTCGAAGAAGCGTTTGTGTAAATCGGGCCGTTGGTCTGCTGCGTTTACCAGCTCACCTTGGCGCCGATGCGCGCCACGCGGGGCGGCACAATGGCGGTCGGACGCAGGAACGAGGAGCCCGAGGCCCACGTGATGTTCTGCTCCGGGTTCTGGTTGAAGATGTTGTAGACATCGAGGAACGGACCGATCTTGATGTTTCGACCGAAGCTCACCGGCTTCTCGATGCGGATGTCGGTCACCGCGATGTCACGCTGGCGGTTCGTGTTCAGGGACTCCGCGGGGATGCGCACCGAGCCGAAGTTCATCGTGGCCGAGAAGGTGCGACCGTAGTTCTGACCGGCCTGGTAACGCAGCATCGGCGAGATCTTCAAGCCGAGCGGCGCATTCCAGGTGCCGTTCAGTTTCAGTGACCAGTCGGTGTACTTGATCTGGCCGTCGGACTCCGTGTTGATCAGGTCGACCGGCGAGATGACCAGCGCGTCCTGGCGGAAGCCGGTGCCGAAGATCGTGGCGGCTTGCGCACCGCTCCAGGTCTTCGAGAACGACATCATCGCGGACCAGCCGTGGCTCATACGCTTCGTGCCCGTGAGCTCGAAGGTGTAGTAGTCGGCCTTCGCACCGGCCACGTTGCTGTAGGTGTTCACAATCGGCAGCGCCAGGGCCGCGGCGCTCAGGTTGAACGTCGAGTACGCCTTCCCATCGTCCACGTTGCCGACGACGCCGTCCGGGCCCGGGTCTTGAACGGTGACCGGAACGTTGTACGCGCTGAACGGGCGATTTGCGTTGGAGGCCACCGCCAGGTTCTTCTCCGTGCGGTAGACCAGGCCAGTGCGCACACCGAAGTCCGGAATGATCTCGCGTTCGATCCAACCGGCGATCTCGTTGGTATAGCTGTTCTTCAAGTTCGGATCGATCGCCTGTGTTGCCACGCCGCCCGCGGAACTGGTCAACCGACCTTCTTCACCGGTCTGATAGATCTTGTCGCCATTGGCGTCGGCCCATGCGTAGCGGCGGAACCACACCTCGGGATTTGGATTGTTGTCCTGCGACAGCTGCGCGCCGGGGTTCCACCAGTACTTACCGTAGTTGCCCTTCAACACCGTCTTGCCGTCTGAGGTCAGCGCGTAGGTGACGCCGATGCGCGGCGCGGGGAGGTTCCACGAGTTGAGGTTCTTCACCTCTGCAAACGAGATCGGCGCCGTCGTGTAGGAGAACGCCGCGTGTGTCTGCTCTGGCAGGAAGTTCTGGTAGTAGTCGTAGCGCAGGCCGAGGTTCAGCGTGAGGCGGTTCCCGACCTTCCAGTTGTCCTGCAGGTACGACCCGAAGACGTAGAGACCGTTCTCGGACTCCGCAGGTTCGAAGAGCAACACTTCTGACGGCGTGCCGCTCCGCAGCACCATGAGCACGTCGTTGTAGGAGCCGGCGAAGCGCGACGCGGTCTGCGTCTCGCGGAAGAACTCGCCGCCAACCTTGAGGTTGTGCGTGCCAATCCAGCCGTTCTTCAAGTAGCTGAGCGAACCGAGCACCTGGTTGCGCTTGATCTTGTAGTCTCGCTCGCGAGCACGACCAGAAACGATGTTCGTGTTGAGGTCTTCATAGCTCGCGCCGGTGCCGTTCGATGTGTCCAGCCAGTCGTAGCCGAATGCTCCGGCTCGAACTTCGAAGAAGGTCGACGGCGTGAGAATGGAGTTCCACTCCGCCTTCCACAAGAGCGGCCCGTAGTCCTGCTTGAAGCTGTCATCCGTCGCCAGGTGAATGGCCGTCGTCGCGTTGACCAGCTGACGGTCGAGACGCGTCGGCTGCACCTTCGAACTCGGCTGATAGTAGGCAATCAGCTTGTTGTTCTGCGACACCTGATAGGTGCCCTTGGCCGTGAAGTTACGCAGTTCGGTCTTGAACACTTCCACGGGATAGTTCGTGTAGCGCACGTTGGCGTCGAGTGCGCGAACCGAGGCGTACCACCACGCCTTGTCCTTCATCAGATAACCGCCGACGTCGGCGTTCTTGTCGCTGTAGCTCGAGAGACGGTTCGTATCTCGCGCCTGGAGACCGCCGCCACCCGTGACACCGGCCTTCACCTGTGCGGCGTCGATGTTGTAGGACTGCAGGTTCTGGAACTCGCGGTCGCCGTAGAACGAGCCGTGGTAGCTGTTGCCACCAGACTTCGAGATGAGCTGCGTGAAGACGCCAGGAACCGGGCTTTCTGCGCTGGACGCACCGCTGCCGATCGATACCTCTTCGAACGAGCCGTAGTCGACGTAGTTGCCGAAGGCACCGGTGCCCTCGGTGGAGTTGATACCTTCGACCATCGGGCGAACCTGACCGGTCGTGCCGTAGACGAAGTAGGTGGTCTGCGTGCCCGCGGCGCTTCCGCCCACATCGATGCGCTGCATCTTCACACCGGGCGCTTCAGACAGGATGGCCCAGTAGTCGCGAGCACTTGGCAGATTGGCGAGCGTCTCCTTGTCGAAGGTCGTGGAAATCGCGGTGGACTGTGTGTCAACCACCGGAGAGGCGCCCGTCACGGTGACGTTCTCCTGCAGGTTGGCGACGCCCATCGTCACGTTGATCGTGGCGGTGAAGTTGCCGGTGAGACGGACAGAGTCGCGCGTGATCGTCGCGAAGCCTGGCAGCTCGAAGGTGAGCTTGTATTCGCCAGGAGGTATTGCGACAAAGCGATACGCGCCCTCTTCGCTGCTGACGGCGGACTGGATGCCCATCATCGACGAGCCCGAGAGATTGACCGTCACGCCAGGGAGCGTGCCGCCGGACGAATCAGCAACCGTACCGATGACGGCTGCCGTAGTAGCGCTCGTCGTCTGCGCCGTCGCAGGAAATGCGGCGACGATGACGAGCAGCAGGGCGCGTATCAGGTGGCGTCCCATCGAGTTCTCTCTCACGTGTCTGTCTCCCTCGCTTGTGTGCAGTGCCCGCGCGCTCCGGGTTGTTCGTGTATGGCCGTCTCTGGTGCAACCGTCGCGCCACAGTCGAAAATCATCATGTTTTGAAGGAGAAATCGCGTGTCTCGTCGGCGAAGCCGCACTGACCCGAAATCAAAGCCGACAACGTTGCTGCTTCCATTCGATCGAGACGAACAGGAGTGTCGCGATCGCGATTGCGCAGGCAAATCGCATCGACACTCGTGTCTGTCTGTCACCACATAAATGTGGCGCTCACCGGCGCGGAACGCGGACCGACACACACATCTCGAGAATCAGGCGCAATTCGCAGGTTCAATTCGTTCTGCGGTGGCAACGCATTTGCGAATGGAACGCTCGCGAGGCTCGGGCAGACACGTCACGTGTCTCGTTGCGGGGGTCACTCACGAATGCGACAACTTATCTGCAGGTGCGCGCTGGTGGTGTGCGCGATGGGCGCTGTCGCCTGCGGCAATGCGCGGGAGAGCACGGTTTCCGCTGCGGCACCACTCGACACGCCACCACCGTCGGTGGCGCAGACCGCGGGCAGCATGGAGCACGGCGATCACAACCCGCATCACGGCGGTGTGGTCTACATGTACGACGACATGCACTATGAAGTCGTACTCGACCCAGCTGGCCACCACCGCATCTACTTCAGCGACGCCACTCGCGCGGACTTGCCGGCTTCGGCAGCCTCAGGAGTGACGCTGACGCTCGAGCGTTCACAGGGGACCACGGAAACACTCGCCGGCGTCATCGACGATAACGGCGAGAGTTGGATTCTTGACGGCACTCCGGTGCGTCAACGGGAGACGAACGTCCGGGTCTCATTCGTCGCACACGGCACGCCCTACTGGATTGACGTGCCTTTCATTCCATCAGCGCAGTGAGTCTGTCTCAACACTCGCTCACCGGCGCCATCTGGTTCGCCGGCGCAGCCGTGCTTGGTGCGTTCCTGAGTTCACTGGCGTGGACGCACACGCGTGTCGAAGCTCCGAGTGACGTGGACCGGGTTGCGCAGACCTACGTACAGCTAGTCGCTCAACTGGTCAGGCGTGATCCGGATTCGGCGAGTGGCGACACGGCCGTGTCGCGCGGATCCCCCGATCTGAGCGCGAAGGCGATGCCTCTCTCGACGATTGCCGCGCAGGCCAGCGAAGCCGCAGACACGCTTCGCGACCATGGTGTCGCCGTCAGGGAAGACGATGACACGCAACCGGTCGACGTCGTCGCAGACCGACGCGCGTGGCTGACAGCGCAACTGGGTGCCGTTGCGGCACGGGCAGCACAACTGAGCGGCACTCGTTTCACACTGGACGAGGAACTTCGTCGGCTATTCGGGATCGAGCGTGCGGGTCCTGTCGACAAAGACCTGCCTTCGATTCGCGCTCGACTCGACCAGGTGTTGCCCGGTCACGGGACTGCGGCCGCACGTCTTGAAGCGTTTGACTTGACGCTCACTGTTCCCGCTGACGCGCTTCCGGCGGTATTCACGCGAGCGCTCGACGAGTGCCGTGTGCGGACGAAGACTCGCGTCGCCATGCCTGAAGCCGAGGGCGTCTCAGTGGAGTTCGTCGTGGGCAAGCCGTGGAGTGCATTCAGCACCTACCTGGGATCGGCGCGAAGTGTGATCTCCGTGAACACGAGTTATCCGCTCACTGTTGATCGCGTTCTTCAGCTCGCCTGCCACGAGGGCTATCCGGGGCATCATCTGCTCAACACGAAGCGCGACGAGCGTCGGGCATCGGGACGACCGGAACTCGGCGCCGTTCCGCTCTTCAGCCCCGAGGCCTTTGCGGCCGAGGCTTTTGCGTCGAGCGCCGCAGCACACGTGTTCACCGACCTCGAGCGCACGGGTTTCGAACGGGACGTGCTGTTTCCGCTCGCCGGGCTGCCTCCCGAGAAGGCAGAGGCACACGTGATGGTGGCGAGGCTCGTCGAACGTCTGGCGCCTGCCATTGGTGAAGCGCTCTC
>JBEBGB010000306.1:0-5907 GCA_040081675.1 Vicinamibacterales bacterium | reverse complement strand
TGGTTCGCCATGATCTCCTTGCGCTTGGCGAACGCCTCCGGCCTCAGCGGAATCTTCCCGTCGGCGGGATCGACGCCCGCGGGACGGACGATGGCTCCTTCAGGCAGCTTGGCCCGCGAGTTCAAGCCGAACATGTACTCGCCGCCGGCACGGTTCGGTCTGGCCACTGCCGGGACAAGCGGCGTCTCGATATTGCGCGGCAGCGGAATGCCGACGTAGAGGCCCGAGATGTCGGGCTGCCCATCGGGCGTGCGCGGCGGCACATACGCGGTCACTGGCCGGGTGTAGGGCGGATAGTTTGCCGGCGCGGCTGGGGCGCGTGTGGCCGACGGCGTCGCGCCACGGCCAGCAGCGGGCGTCGTGCCTCCCTGCGGTGCTGCGCCTGCTTGCGCGGTGGCAAGTGAGGGCACCGCCAACGCAATCGCGAGGAGTCCGACGATTCGCATGCTCATGGCAAGACCTTTCCTTCGAACGTCGCCGTCCTGGCCGGCGAACGAACATCCTACGCCTCCCGGCTGAACGTGTGCACGCACCACACTCGCCGGTCGGTCCGTGCGCCTGCGCAGCCAGGGATATTACAGATCTCAGATCCTAGACCGAAGTAGGCGGATTCGGCTTCACGAGTTGCAGTCTATCGGCCAGTGGCGGTGCTGTCGGCGATCATGAATGCTCCGGACCAGGGGATTCCAGCGTTCGAGCCACAATCGCGCACGCGGTCTGCTAGGCTCCTCGCATGGCTAAACACTCACGGCACTTGCTCGAGCTCGCCAAGCGCGGGGCCGAGTTGCAGTTGCGGGATCTGCTGCATGAGGCCCGGCTCCTCATCGGCCTCTTCCCGCATCTTCGGGACAACTTCGATCGGGACGAAATGCCGCTGGACTTCCTGATGGCGGAAGACTCCGGTGCACTGGACCAGTCAGTGGCTCGTCCGGCACGGCGCAAACCGAGATCGGCTGCCTCGAGAAAAGCCGCCTCGACGCGAATGAAGAAGTACTGGGCGGCAAAGCGGAAGAAGAACGACTGAGACAGTGAGTCGCGAGCCAGGATGCTCGCGCCCTCAGGTCGACGAGTGGCCCAGGGACGGGCCACTCGGGCACTCGACTAGGCGAGCACCTGGATAACGACACGACGGTTCTTTGCACGACCGTCTCTCGTCTTGTTGGGTGCCACTGGCTTGTCCTGGCCGTAGCTGATGACGTTCATCTTGTGCAGTGGGATCTGGTGGTGTTCGTAGAGGTACATCTTCACCACCTCGGCCCGTTCGAGACCCAGGCGCTGGTTGAGATCCTTCGTGCCGGTATTGTCGGTGTATCCCTCGATTTCAAAGTAGGCGCCCTTGGGGTCCGCCTGAATCTTCGCAATCATCTCGTCGAGGTGTGCCTTGGCTTCGTCCGGCAGACTGCTCAAGCCCGACTTGAAATCTCCAGCGTTCTCGCTGAGGACGATTTCGAAGACGATCTTCTTCGTTCTCAGATCGACCGCGTCGGCCTTCGCCGCGGCTGCGGTACCGGTGGTGGTTGCCGATGCGGCGGCTGTGTTGGCCGTGTCAGCCACCTGTTGGGCCTGACCCGCCGCAGTACTCGCGGCCGCACTCGACGCCTGGGCGCGCTGATC
This sequence comes from Vicinamibacterales bacterium, assembly GCA_040081675.1. Lineage (GTDB taxonomy): Bacteria > Acidobacteriota > Vicinamibacteria > Vicinamibacterales > CAVVIG01 > CAVVIG01. The sequence goes on along the minus strand of JBEBGB010000306.1, from coordinate 4,293 downwards.
GACGTCGCCAATCTTGGCTTCGTTCTGGCGTGTGCGCTCCTGGGTCTCCTCGAGTGATTTCCCGAGGGCGTCTGTCTTGGCATTCACTTCGCCGACACTCGTACGAACGAATTTCTTGCTGGCGCACGCCGTTGAACCGCCGACGGCGAACACCGCGATGGGAAGCGCCAAGAATAGTTTTCGATACATTTCGATTTCTCCTGTCCGAACCTGAAGTGCATCGGTCTCCGCCGGCTCGGACTGGCGGAAAGGCGCTGTGTGTCGGGTCGCGGCCGTGCCGTCGTGCAGCAGGTGCGCAAGAGGAGGCCGATGACCCCACGCACATACGCTACTCGCAGGACGCAACTATCACGTGTGCTGCATCGCACACGTCATGTCGACGCTCGCCCCTTTTGCGCGCGCCACCCTATCTCGACAGGTGACGGATTCGCAGGACGGTGGGATCTGGCTCTGGGCAGGTGTGAATCTAGAGTCTGTGGGACAGTTGCGCGAGGATCCGTGTGATGGCGTCGTCAACCTTCTGCTCCAGCCACGCCTGGTTATCGATGACGCCGTCCACACTGCCCTCGGACCAGCCGCGCCAGACCAGAGCGTTCGTACGTCGATCAACAAGATCGACCATGAGGGTCCCAGCGTCGTACACCGACGGTCGGCAGTCGCCAGCCTTGCAATAACCGTATTCCCGGTCGAGAACGTTGGCATCTACCTGCTGAGTGAAACTCGCGTGATAGTGCACCAACAGATCTGGTGACGATGCGATCTTCTCGAACCCCTTGGCGGCCATCTGTTTCTCGATATCGGCCCGCATGCGTTCATTGAAGAATGGATTCCCGTCGAGGCGGGGATCACCGGTGGACATCCTGTCCGCCGGCGCAAACCCGTAGGTTCTATATCGTTTGAAGTCGGAGCCGCGGTTGGTGTACGAATTGACGTGCATCGTGGCCGCACACGCTGTCAGGACGAACGCACAAAGAACTCCGACCACGAGTCGAACGAGTCGAATACGCGAACACATTGTCTCTCTCCCCATGGGATAGCCCACTTGGTTGCTACCGTGTCGGCGGAAGTCTTGCCAGCATCCTCTGGGCAGCCTCGTCAATTTTCTTCGCCATCTGATTCTCGCTGTCGAGCATGCCGTGGAGGCTGTCCTGAGCCCAGCCCCGCCAGATCACTCGCTTTGTCCGGGCGTCAACGACGTCGAGGACCAGAGTGCCAGCTTCGTACTCGGAGACGCCCTGCCCGCAATCCCCGTCGCAGTACCCATTGGTCGTGTCCGCTCCATTGACGTCGATCCGCGTGGTGATGCTGGCGTGATAGTGGAGCAACAGATCGGGCTTCTCCGTGGTTGGAGGCCCGAGTCCTCTGGCGGCCAATCCCTTTTCAACGGCACCCATAAGATGATCCTTGAAGAACGGATTGCGATCGAGCCTCGGGTCACCGGTCGGGAGCGTGTCGGCCGGCCCCCAGTTCCACGTGCGATATCGAGAGAAGTCGAGATCACCCGCGACATGCGAACTCACGGTCATTGTCGTCGCGCATGCGCTCGCGGCAAGCACGGACATGGCCAGCATTCCTGAACGAACGATTCGTAGCATTGTGCAGAGAGTCTGACTGCCATTGGGACGCAGCGGTGTCTCCGATTGAACAGCCTCGATGACTCGCGCGAGGTGTTCTGGTCGCGAGCCTCGCTTCGGCGGGGTCACTCACGCAACGTCGCTGACGCTTTCGTCTTGCCCAGGGTGTAAGGTGCGCACGCGGTCACGTAGAAATGACCCAGGTTCCCTTCTCGTCGTGATCGAACAGCACAGGTGGACAAGGCGGAACCCACGGACCAAAGCGCCTAAACCCGGAGGGATTCGGCGCCAAACCCGCTCTTTTCCGGAAGTGGCACGTCCACTGCAGTTGCTACCGCCAAAGGAGTGACAACCACATTCATGTCCACAACACCAAGCGGGCCTCCTTCGGTCCCAGCACAGTCGCCGCGTCGATTCGCGCGCTCCGGCCAGATGGCTGAATGCCTGCGAAGCGAGTGGCTCTATTCGGAAAAGCGCCCGCGGGATCTGCTGTTCAGCGCCGTCGTTCACCTCATCGAGGAGCGACCGCCGATGATGGTCTCGCAACTCGCGCGAGAGGCGGCGTGCCTGGCGCGTGAGCGCGCGACGGCAGCCGGACAGCCATTCGACAATGTCGACGTGGTGACGAAGGCCGTCATCAAGACGCTGCTGATGGCTGGTGCGCTTCGCGATCCGGACGGCGAACCGATCCCGTTCGACATTGCCGCGCAAGCCGCTCTCGTTGGAAGCGTGAGCGACGACTTCGAGGATCGCGCGGAAGCGTTCCTCCTCGAGTTCATCATTCACAGACTCGGCGACGTCACCACAAGTGATCATCGTGCGCTCGCGCACGCGCTGTTCCGGCAATTCGACCCGCGGGTGGCCGTCGAGGCGCTCGAGGATCGCGTCGCCGTCCTGCTCGCGCGCCTGCGCGATCGGGTCGATCTCTTCGGCGACGCGTACGCCGCGCGCTCCCTCAACGCCGTCTAGCGCTCGCCGCCAGGTTCCGTTCGGTTTCCGCTACTCACGCATTTCCGCTCGATCCGCCCTTGCGCCACTCGCGCAAAATCCCGCTCGGTTCCGCCCGTCACGCTCTGCATCTTGTCTTAACCGAACCTCGGGAGGATCACCATGACCTATCAGACTGCTCATCGGAAAACTGCGCGCACGCTCATGCTGGCAGCGACGCTGCTCGGCGCAACGGCAGCCATCGGCAATGCCGGCGACAGTGGGACGCCGGTCGTCGTGCGTGGAGGCACGGCCGCGTTCGACGCGGCGACGAACATCTCCGCTATTCGCATTCACGGCAAATCCGCATCGCTCACGGGCCGCGCCCACGTGAAGGCAGACAGCGGGACGCTCACGATCGAGGATCTCGAAGCGTCGATACCGGTGAACACGCTCGACACCGGCATGGGGCTTCGCGACAGCCACATGCGCAAGCACGTATTCACGGCACCTGATGGCAACGTACCTGATCTGCGATTCACGGCCGACCACAGCAGCTGTTCCGGCTCCGGCACGCAGAGCACGTGTCAGCTCGAGGGTCAGCTCTCCGTACGTGGCACGTCGCGCCCGTTCACGATCGCGCTGAAGGTCTCGAAAGAAGGCGAAGGCTTCCGTGCGGTGGGCGACAGCGTCGTCAAGCTGAGCACCTACGGCATCCCCGCACCGTCGCAGCTCGGCGTCCATACAGAAGACGACGTGAAGCTGCACCTCGACTTCGTCGCTCGGCCGGCGGCGACGGCGACGACCGGCGGTGGGCAGTGAACGTTCGCCGTACTGGCGCCGTCCTGGGCGCCATGATCGTCGCGGCGATCGCGCTGCCGGGCTCGGCCAGCGCGCTTCCGACGATGATTCGACTTGGGTATGCGGATTGTGCTGCCTGTCACTATTCTCCGCAGGGCGGCGGGCCACTGAACGCGTATGGCCGTGGAATCGATCAGGCGCAGAGCCGGCGTGGTGGAGAGTACGCGCCGTCCGAAGAGCCGTGGGCCAGGAGCCTCACCTTCGGCGACCGGGTCACTCAGGATCTGCGGTCGGTGCTGCAGCGGCAGGACTCGCAGGCGGCGGGTGGCGCCTGGTCCGACACGTTCAAGCCACGGCTGATGTATCGCAACGTGACGAAGGTCAACGACTCGTTCCGTCTCTCCGGCGTCGTCACCCTCGAATCGGCGCATTCGCCGAGGCCCGCCCTCTCCTACGACCCAGCGGCGCATGCATCATCGGTATTCGTGAATACCGCTCTGGTGCACTATCACGCGAGCGACGCCATCGAGTTCGCGGCAGGCCGCGATCAACTGCCGACAGGCGTCAATCTCGCGGACACCACATCGTTCGTCCGTGCTCGCAACGGCCTCGGTACCCTGGACGCGCCGATGCAGATCAAGATGTCCTGGAATGCACGCCGCTTTCACGTCATGCCGTTCGGATACACGGACACCGGCAACGAGCTGGCCCCCGAGCGCGAGACCGGTGCCGGGACGCTGTTCGAGGTCGATGTGCTGGGCCGGCAGAAGACCGTCGTCGGCACGACGCTGCTGACCGGATCGGCGGACAACGGTAACCGCAATATGGTGGGCGCGTACGCGCGTCTCGGCTTTGGGCAATGGGGCATCCTGGCCGAGCATGACGTCACGAGCCGTACGCGTGAGCTGTCGGCGCCCACGGCGTTTCAACAAACGGCCACCTTCGGGCAGGTGTTCTGGGCAGCGCGCGAGTGGCTGGTGGCGTCGGGCAC